>JAEVZT010000125.1 GCA_023392115.1 Chloroflexota bacterium | reverse complement strand
ATCGCGGCGGCGTCCGCGCCGATCTCGCGCGCGTGCCGCGTCAGCGCCAGTGTTTCCGCCCCGCTGATCGCCCCGGTGTGGATGATCACTGGCACGCGCCCGCGCGTGTAGCGCACCACCCATTCCGCCACCTGACGGCGCTCTTCCTGATCGAGCAGCGGACCTTCGCCGGTCGTGCCGAGCGGGAACAGTCCGGCGATCCCGTGCGGGATCAGGAATTCGATCAAGTTCTCGACGCCAGCTTCATCGACTTTCCCGTCGGTGGTGAAAGGTGTGAGCATAGGGACGATTACGCCGGTGATTCTCATGGGACAAATGCTCCTCGCATCAGCCAGTCCTCGCTAAAACGTGCGTAATGAATGTTTTCGCGCCGGTAGGTGTAGACCAAATGCAGCATGCCGTCACGCGTCTGCGCCAGCGTCGGGTACGAGATCTCGGCATACTCGTCTTCGATGACCTGCATCCAGCACCAGCGTTCGTTTTCGTCCGCCAGCGCGACGGCGAGCGGCGTGCGGTGCGTCGCGCTGTTGTTGAACGCCAGCACCATCCGCCCGCTTTGAAGCATGAGCAGGTCGATTCCCGAATTGGGGTTCGGCAGCACCGTCGCCGTCAACTCTGACCACGTTTCGCCGCCGTCGCTCGACTCGGAGCGCCAGATCACACCTCCCTTACCGCCAGTGCGCAGGTAGGCGAGCAACCGCCCGTCGGGCAGCGGGACAAGCGTCGGGTGGATGTTGCCGTTTGGTGAAACCATCGGCGCGGTCAGCTGCCATGTTGCGCCGTCGTTATCCGAAACGATCATCCGCGACTGCCATGTGTTTTCGTCGTAGGCGGGCACGATGATCCGCTGATCCAGCGTAATAATGCGGCTTCGCAGCATCAAGCCGGGGTAGTCGAACAGCTTGACCGGTTCGCTCCACGTTTGTCCGCCATCGCTCGACTTTTTCAAATAGGGGATCGCGGTTGTCCAGTCGCGCTCCATGATGACGACGTAGAACAGCCACAGGTCGCCGTTCTGGCGCGACAGAAATACCGGCTGACCGAGCGAATGTCCGTCGACGGCGGCGATCACGCGCGGAGGCGTCCATTGATCCGCGCGGGGCGCGAGCTGCGACGCGAGCAATGCGACATCCGGCGCGGTTTCATACGAGCCGCCCATCCATGCGCACAGTAAGCCGTCGTCGCCGCGATCGATCAGCGTCGCGCAGTGGGCGAAGGGACGTTCATACAGCCGCTCAAAAACCGGAGTCTTGTAAAGCAAGACTGTCACCCTTTGTTGTTGTATGGACGAACCATCGACATGCGCGCCGGGACGTAGCCCATGCGCCGGGAAATCTCCTGCGCCGTGCCGACAACACCCGACGCGAGCGCATCAAGCCGCGCGCCGACAATTGCCTGATCGATGCCGGAGATACTGCACGCGCCGACGACTCGTCCGTAAGCGTCGAAGACCGGCGCGCCGATACAGTAGGTGTGAAGCTCGTGTTCCTGATTGTCGATCGCATAGCCGCGCGTGTGAGTTAGCGCCAGATCTTGCCGCAGCGCATCGAGGTCGGTCAGCGTGTACGGTGTGTAAGCGTGCAGCGTCTGATCGGCGTACATGCGCTCGATCTCGTCGGACGGCAGGTAGGCGAGGACGGCTTTGCCGACCGACGTGCAGTACATCGGCGAGTGATCGACGACGGCGGTGCGCGCCAGCAGGCGCTGGGGCGACTCGATCGCGTAGATGTAGAGCACGCGTTGATCGTCGCGCACCGTTAGGTACACCGACTCATTACACGAGTCGGCGAGGGCGCGCAGCAGCGGCGCGGCGCGGTCGCGCAGTTCGACGTTGACGAGGACATTTTGCGTCAGGGCGATGATGCGTTTGCCGAGGGCATACGAGCCGCCGTCGATCTGCTCGATGAAGCCGTAGTGCGCCATTGTCATCAGCAGGTGATGGGCGGTGCTTTTTGGCATCCCTAAGCGGCGGCTGATCTCCGTCAGCGTCAGGGTCGGTTCGCCCGTGTGAAACAGGGCGAGAATATCAAGCGCTTTGGCGACAGAATTAATCATCTTGTCAAACAGCGTATATGCAGTTTCATAATGTGAAACACAGTCCCTATAGATAAAACGTTATCACCTTTTTCATGTCGAGTCAACAGCTTCGCGCCTGATTTTCGCCGTCGAACGAGTTGTGCGCTAAAGTAAGCCGCCGTGCTCACTTCACCGATTGAGGTACGGTCGATGGCGTTTCAACACGCCCGTTTGCATGCAACGCGTTCGGGGCGAGTCTGACCTTGCGCTTCTGGATTCTTAGCCAGTTTTATGTGCCGGAATTCGGCGCGGCGGCTGTCCGGCTGAGCCGCCTCGCGCGGATGCTGACGCAGGACGGTCACGACGTGACCGTTATCACGAGCATGCCGAATTACCCGACGGGTCTCATTCCGCCCTCGTACCGGCGGCGCGTTTTCTGCACCGAGCAGATCGATGGCGTGCGGGTTGCGCGGGTCTTGGTGTTTGCCTCGCCAAGCAAGCGGGCGCTTGCGCGGATCGCCAACCAGCTCAGCTTTATGTTCATGTCGGCGCTGCGCGGAACACTCCTGCCGCGCCCCGATGCGATCCTCGTCGAGTCGCACCCATTGTTCGTCTGCATCGCCGGCGGCTGGTTGAAACGGGTCAAACGCGCGCCGCTGGTGCTCAACGTGTCGGACTTGTGGCCCGAGTCGGCGGTTGCGACCGGCGCGCTCCGTCCCGACAGCCCCCTTGTCAAACTGGCGAAGCCGGTTGAACGGTGGGCATACCGCGACGCGGCGCGGCTCGTCGGCATGACGCGCGGCGTGGTCGAGGGGATCGAGGCGGTTTACTCGCCGCCGCATCCGGTGACGCTCGTGCAGAACGCGGTGGATCTCGACGCGTTCCGCCCTGCGACGGCGCTCGAACGGCAAGCCGCGCGCGCGCATTTCGGCATCGCTGACGACCGCTTCGTCATTGTTCACGTCGGGAACATGAGCCTGACTTACGACATGGAGTTGATCCTCAAGGCGGCAGAACGGCTGCCGGAGATCGCGTTCCTGTTCGCCGGCGGCGGCTCACAGTTCGAGTTTGTCCGCGCGCAGGTCGAGGCGCGCAAGCTGACAAATGTGATCTTGCTGGGCATCCTTCCGCACGATCAAATGCCGCGCGTGTGGGCGGCGGCAGATGCGACTGTGATCGCCCTGCGCGCGCACTCAGTCGCCGGGGGCACGCTGCCCGCCAAGATGTACGAAGGGCTGGCGACAGGGACGCCGGTCATCGCCGCGATCCGTGGCGAGGGCGAAACACTGCTTCGTGAAGCTGACGGCGGCATCGTTGTTCCGCTCGACGACGCCGACGCGATGGTGAATGCGGCGAAGTTGCTGGCGTCCGATCCGGCGCTGCGCGATCGGCTGGCGGCATCGGCGCGACGCTACGCCGAAGCGCATCTCTCGCCTGACCGAGTGAAACAGGCTTACGTATCTCTCCTAGAACAGGTGGCGAACGAGTGAAACCATTGAATTTCGCGATCGTCGGCTGCGGTCGCATTTCGAGCCGTCACGCGCAGGCGCTGCGCGATCTTGCGGCAACGCATGATCTGCATCTGGTCGCCGCGTGTGACCTGATAGAGACGCGGGCGAAGAACATCGCCGAGAAGTACGGCGGGCAGCCGTACACTGATCTTGACGATCTGCTCAAGCGGCAGGATGTTGACGTTGTCTCGGTCTGCGTGCCGTCGGGTATGCACTCGGCGATCGGTCAGCGAGCGGCGCTGGCGGGCAAGCACGTGCTGATGGAGAAACCGATCGCGCTGACGCTCGAGGACGCCGACGCGCTGATCGAAACATGTGAACGGGCAGGGGTCACGCTCGGCGTCGTCCTGCAAAATCGCTTCAACCCGCCGATGCGCGATCTGCGCGAGCTTGTCGATTCGGGCACGCTGGGGCGACTGCATCTCGGCAGCGCGACGGTGCGCTGGTATCGCCCACAGGAATATTACGAGGACGGCTGGCACGGCACGCTGGCGATGGACGGCGGCGCGCTCATGAACCAGTCGATCCACCACATCGACGCGCTGCTGTGGCTCATGGGCAATGTGCAGCGCGTGACCGCCTACACGGCGACGCGCGCCCATCAAATGGAAGCCGAAGATGTCGGCGTCGCCATCCTGACGTTTGAAAATGGCGCGCTGGCGACGATCGAAGGCTCGACGCTCACCTATCCCGAAAACCTCGAAGGGTCGGTGGCGCTGTTCGGGGAACACGGGTCGGTCAAGGTCGGTGGAACGGCGCTCAACCGCAAGGTGTTCTGGAAGGTCGCCGGGATGATCGAGCACGAGCGCGAGATCCTGATGCGCGAAGCCGTCGATCCGCCGTCGGTTTATGGCTACAGCCACCGCGAGCAGATCATCGAGATGGCGACCGCGATCCGCGAAGGGCGTCAGCCGATGACCCACGGGCGTGAAGCGCGGCGCTCGCTCGAACTCGTCCTCGCTATCTACCGTTCCGCCGCGGAAGGGCGCGAAATCGTCTTCGAATAATGGGCGCGACACAATGAATATTCCACTGCTTGATCTCAAACTCCAATACCAGAACCTGAAGCCGGAGATCGACGCGGCGATCGCCCGCGTGATTGCCAACACCAGCTTCATCGGCGGCAAAGAGGTGAGCGGCTTTGAAGCCACCTTCGCCGCCTACCAGCAGACCGAGTACTGCGTCGGCGTTGCCAGCGGCACGGCGGCGATCTATCTGACGCTTCAGGCGCTTGGCATCGGGCAGGGCGACGAGGTGATCACGACGCCGCACACGTTCATCGCTACCGTCGAACCCATTGTGGCGCTTGGCGCGACGCCGGTGTTCGTCGACATCGATCCGGCGACGTTCAACATTGACCCGGCGAAGATCGAAGCGGCGATCACCGAACGGACGAAGGTCATCATGCCGGTGCACCTCTACGGGCAGATCGCGCCGATGGACGCGATCATGGCGATCGCCGAAAAGCACGGGCTGAAGGTCGTCGAAGACGCGGCGCAGGCGCACGGCGCGACGTATCAGGGGAAGCGCGCCGG
>JAEVZT010000107.1 GCA_023392115.1 Chloroflexota bacterium | reverse complement strand
ATTAATATCAACTGCCGGAGGCTTGAGCCTCCGGCAGCGCTCAGCACTCAGTACTTTGTACTCTGTACTGCGAAGGACTGCTATGCTTTCGGTCAACAACATCGAAGTGACCTATAACAGCGTGATCCTCGTCCTGCGCGGCGTGTCGTTTCAGGTCAAGCCGGGGCAGGTCGTCGCCTTGCTCGGCGCGAACGGCGCGGGCAAATCGACGACGCTCAAGGCGATCAGCGGCTTGCTTTCGTCCGAACTCGGCGAAGTGACGCGCGGCACGATCACGTGGAACAGTGAGCGCATCGACAACATCAACACCGAGGGCATCGTCCGCAAGGGCGTCGTGCAGGTGATCGAAGGGCGTCCGCTGTTCGGACATTTGAGCGTCGAGGAAAATCTACGCGTCGGCGGGCAGGTGTATCAGGGCGGGCGCAGCGTCCGCGCCGATCTCGAGCGCGTCTACCACTACTTCCCGCGCCTGCGCGATCTGCGCCACCGCGGCAGCGGCTACCTGTCGGGCGGCGAGCAGCAGATGATGGTTATCGGACGCGCGCTGATGGCGCATCCCAAGCTGATGATGCTTGACGAGCCGTCGCTCGGACTCGCGCCGATGCTTGTGCAGGAGATTTTCCGCATCGTCGGCGAGATCAACAAGCAGGAGCAGATGTCGGTGCTGCTGGTCGAGCAGAACGCCAATGCCGCCTTATCGCTGGTTGACTACGGCTACGTGATGGAGAACGGGCGCATCGTCCTCGACGGACCCGCGTCGCAGCTTGCCGAAAATGAAGATATCAAAGAGTTCTACCTCGGCTTGAACCAACTCGGTCAGCGCAAGAGCTACCGCGATGTTAAGCACTATAAGCGCCGCAAGCGATGGTTAGGGTGAGAAAGAGCACACGGAGTCGAACCCATGAACTTTGACGAGCGTATCCGCGCGCTGATCGCCTATGCCTACGAACGCGCGCCCGCCTTCCGCGACCGGCTCGACAGCGCCGGTGTCGCGCCGGACGAAATCCAGTCCGCCGCCGATCTGTCGAAGATTCCGGTCATGCCGAAGGACGACCTGATCGAGCTTCAACGGAATGCGCCGCCGTTCGGCGGGCTGCTGACCGTCGATCCGGCAACGCTGCCGCGCATCTACATCTCGCCGGGACCGATCTACGACCCGCAGCCACTGCCCGACGAGGAGAACGCGGAGCACGCGCTCGCGCCATTCCGTGCCGTTGGGTTAGAGGCGGGCGATCGCGTCCTCAACACGTTCATGTATCACCTGACGCCGGCGGGTCTGCTGGTCGACACGGCGCTCCGGGCGCTCGGCGCGACGGTCATTCCGACCGGACCCGGCAACACCGACTTGCAGGTGATGATGATCATGGGGCTGAACGTATCCGGTTATGTCGGCACACCGAGCTTCCTCGCCATCCTGCTCGACAAAGCCGCCGAGATGGGCATTCCGCCGCAGGCGATCCCGATCAAGAAGGCGCTGTTTTCGGCGGAACCGTACACCCCTTCGCAGCGCGCGCGGTTTGAAGGTGACCATGGGATGCAGACGACTTCGGCTTACGGCACAGCCGATCTCGGCTTTATTGGCTACACGAAAGCCAGCGTCACGGGCTTCTGCCTGATGAACAGCATCTATGTTGAAACCGTCGATCCTGAAACCGGGCAGAGTGTCGAGCCGGGGAGCGTCGGCGAAATCGTCGTTACGACCTTCAACAAGAGCTACCCGCTGATCCGCTTCGGCACGGGCGATCTCGGCGCGCTCGCTCCGCAGCCCGATCCCAATTGCGACGGCAGCCAGCAGCTTCTCGGCTTGTTTGGGCGCAGCGGCGACGCGATCAAGGTACGCGGCATGTTCCTGCACCCCAATCAAATCCTCGCGGCGATGTCGCGCATCGACGCCGTCAAGCACGCGCAGGCGGTCATCACCCGCGTCGACAATCGCGATGTCGTCACCGTGCGCGTCGAAACGCACCCCGACAAGCCGCAAACCGACATCGACGAGGCGGTCAGATCCTACGTTCAGTCGATGGCGCGCCTGCGCGTCGACGCCGTCGAGGTCGTTCCTCCCGGCACGATTGACCCGACACAGCGCACGATCCGCGACGAGCGCGGCTGGGAATAGTTAGTTCTCCTGAACTGGATAGAGCCGTTCTGCCCTCTCGCTATACGATAATACCAGCCAGTCTGGCGGCAATTGACAGCCGCGCCGGACTGGCTTACCCTATGCGAGTCGCATTCAGAACAAATGAACAGAGGAGCAGAGCGCGTGAGGAAGTGGGCAGCCTTCTGGCTGATCAGTGTGATTTGGGGATCGTCGTTTCTGCTGATCCGCATCGGCGTTGAGGAATTCAGCCCGTTTCAGGTGGTGTTCATCCGCACCGGAATAGCCGCCATTGGTTTGAATCTCGTCCTGCTGGCGCGGGGAAAACGCCTGCCCTTTGAATGGAAAAAACTGTTCCCGCTGATTGTGATCGGCGTCGGCAACACGGCAGTCCCCTTCACGCTGATCTCGTGGGGCGAACAGAGCATCGACAGCGGTCTAGCGAGCGTCCTCCAATCGACGGCGGCGCTGTTCACGTTGATCATCGCGCATTTCGTCTTCGCCGACGAGCGCATCAACCTGCGCAAAGTGATCGGCTTGTCGGTTGGTTTTATCGGCGTCATCGTGCTGGCGAGCCGCAGTTGGGCAAGTGGTGAAGTGATCGTCGCCGAATTAACCGGCGCGCTCGCCATCGTCGGCGCGTCGCTGTTTTACGCCATGTTCACGACCTACAGC
>JAEVZT010000047.1 GCA_023392115.1 Chloroflexota bacterium | reverse complement strand
GTCGCGGGGAGGGGGTTTTCAGTGCATCCTACACCCTGTCCTCACCATCCGTCAGCCAGTCGAGCGTGAACGTAACGAAGTGGATGCCGCCGGTATTCCCGCGCTCGTACAGCAGCCCGATGGTCATGTCGCGCGTGACGACGAGATCGCTGTAGGCGGCTGCGCCCCTGTCAACCACTTTGCTGTATGCCCACGTATGCCCATCGTCGTAGCTCAGGCGAACGGTCAGGTTGGCGCGCGCCTGCGTGTGAGCGGGATTTGCAAAGAGCAGACGGCTCTTGCCGCCGAATTCCGCTTGATCGCGCCACGTATAGCGCAGCAGCGTCGCCTGCACGGCGGGATCAATCAGCGTTTCATCGTGGAACGTCTCGTCGAAGTGGATCGCGCCGTCCTCGTCGAACCACGCTTGTGTGATCGCTCGCCTTCCGTCCGGCTGACCCTGCGTATAGGCGCGGGTGTTGAACATCACGCCGCCGTCTTCGAGTTCGGCGGCGATCGCCTCGTTCAGCCCCAAACGCGGGATGATGCCGCCGATCTGCCACGTCGCGCCGATGTCGTCGCTCCAGAAAGCGTAATTCTCCGACTCGAAGATGCTGCGGTCGCCGCGTGTCAGGCTTCCGGCAAAAAACAGCCGACCGCGCGCCGCCGGGTGGCGCGTGAGCTGGATGGCGTGACCCTGCGACGGAATCTGTATCCGCCAGTCCTGTGTCTGATTCTGGGGCAGTCCCGCCGCCGGACAGACGCCGCGATACGCTGGATTGTACGGCTTGTGTACCTGTGACGTGATGTCGCGCGGGGCGCTCCATGTCGCGCCGCCGTCGTCGCTGATGACGCACATCGCCCGGCTGATGCCGACGCCGCGCGCGATATCCCATTCCGAATGGCTCGCGGCGCGAAAGACGACGACGATCCTGCCCGTCTCGTAGACTTCATCGACGACCGGCGCGGCGTTCATGGCGACAAAACCGTCGACGGCGGCGATAACCTGCAAAGGTGACCACGTCGCACCGCCGTCGCTGCTGCGCTTGCAGACAATGCGAATTGTCCCGGTCGAATCGCTGCACGACTCCAGCCGCGCTTCGGCGAACGCCAGCAGATCCCCGTTCAGGGCGCGGACGATGCTTGGAATCCGGTAGCAGGCGTAACCCTCTGTCCCATTGACGAACACCGGCGCGACGCGCAGCGGATTTTCGCGCCCCGTGACCGCGATCGGCAGCGCGGCGACCGTCTGCCCGTGGTGGCTGTCGATGACCGTCAGCCGCGCGCGGTAGTTCCCGGCATAGGCGTAGCGGTGGGTCACGACAGCGCCGCTCGCGCGCTCGCCGTCGCCAAAGTCCCACAGGTAATAGGCAATTTCCCCCTGCTGACTCGCGGTTGTCCTCGCGGCGAAGCCAACGTCGAGCGGCGCGTCGCCACTGGGCGGGTCGGCGATGAACCCGGCTCTCGGCGGCGCTTGCGGGCGCGTCACGAACGCGGCGATCTCGGCTTCAGTCAGCGCCCGCGCATAAACACGCACGTCGTCGATCAAGCCGCTCCCCGCGCGCCCGAAGGTGTGATCGTAGTGCCCGCCCGCCGGATCGGTGTAGCCGCCGACGATCAGCCGGTTGGCGCGCGACTCGACCGTACGCAGCGCCGCAAGCGTGATCGACGACCGAAAATCGTCGAGCGCAAAGCGCACAGTGCCCGATCCACTGATCGACAGCACCGCCTGATGCCATCCCTGCCCGCTTATCGGTAGGGTGATGAGTTCGCGTTCGCGCATCTCTGCTGTGCGCAAGATGAACTGCCGGTGATGGATGGCGATTTCCCACGCCACCCCGCCGGACGTTTCATTGTGGACGATCACCTGCTTGCGCTCGGCGTCTGCCACCCAGAACCAGAACGTCAGGCTAAACCCTTCGCGCCAGTCCGCAGCGGGCAAATCGAGCGCGCGGCTGTGCCAGTAGAGAGAGTCGAAGTCGGGCAGACGCCAGCGGGCTTGTGCGTCGTTCATGCGTCCATCTCGGCGAGCCGTATTTCGCGTCCTTCGGCGGACGAACGCTCGGCGGCGAAGGCTGCCGCCATGATGTGCCGCGCGACTTCCCCAGATACCGGCGGCTCGCTTCCCGCGTCGAGCGCGTCGAGGAAGGCGCGCCACTCGTTGACCAGCGAGTCGTGCATCCAACTGCCCTGCGGCTTCGACTCCGGCACGACGTGCCACGTGTCGTCGCGCCCGATCTGGACGCCGTGCGCGTAATCGATCGTCAGCATGCCGCGCGTGCAGGTGAGTTCGGTGCTGTGTTTTGGCGCGCCGATCGAGTAGCCGGTGCTGATGACCGTCCCGGCAGCGCCGTTCGCGTAGCGCACGAAGACCATGCCGGTGTCGTCGGCGTTCATGTCGTGGAAGTGCGTGCCGAACTGCGCGCTGACGCTGACGATCGGGCTGCCGATCAGCCACGTCAGCCGGGCGAGCGGGTGGACGCCGACTGTCAGCCAGACGCCGCCGCCGCGCGCCCTGTCGAGATGCCAGTCGCGCCGGTTCGGTTCAAACCAGAACTTCTGCATGGCGGCTGTTCCCATGACGACGCTGCCCATTTCGCCGCTCTCGATCATCTGCTTGGCGACGCGATACGAGTGGGCGAAACGGTTGACGTGTCCGAGCATCAGCTTGACGTTCGCCGCCCTGACCGCGGCGATGATACGGTCGCATTCCGCGAGCGACTGTGCCATCGGCTTTTCGAGCAGGATGTGTTTGCCCGCCGCCGCTGCCGCTTCGGCGATCGCCGTATGCTGGTGGTGCGGCGTGGCGATGACGACGATCGTGATCTCCGGGTCGGCGAGCAGGTCGCGGTAGTCGGTGTAGCCCTTGACGCCGAAGCGGTCGCTGAATTCCGCCAGCGCCGCCGCATTGGTGCGCGACGCCGCGATCAGGCGCGCGTCCGGCAGCGCCTTGAGCGCCTCGGCGTGCTGCGCGCCGTAATCCCCCGCGCCGATGATTCCGACTGTGTGCATGGTGTGATTCCTTCTCCGTTCAGCCGAACCATGTGCCGTCATTGTAGACAATGCCGTCGAAGCTGTCGATATCACCGCGCGTTTTCGCGCAGCATAGGACATTATCGATGGAATGAAATATCTTTATTTATTAAAGCGCGTATCGGTGATATGCTTCTGAAATGCTTGTCGTTACACTGCGAACTCACGGAAGCGACGCCAACAGCCGGTCATGTGCTAGAGGAGGCAGCTTGTGAGCCAATCCCAGTTTGGCGCGATGTATACAGCCCGCGTGACGGGCGCTTATTCGCCGGGCGGTTCGGTCGTGCGGGCGCAGATGAACGCGAACAGCGCCGAAGTACGGCGCGTGAACGTCGGCGACATCATCCAAATCTCCGAAAACACGGTCGCCGTCAACGGCTACCGCTGGTTCAGGACGTCGGACGGCTACATCGCCGATACGGCGGCGTTCGCCGTCGAACGCGTGACTTCGACGCCGCCGCCAGAGGGCGTTGTGCTGACCGAACAGCAGGTCGCGCAAATTCAGACGTACCTTGCCCAGATTGATTCCGCGTCGCAGGGCATTCGCACCATCCTCAGCAGCGCGAGCAATCCGCCGCCCTGAAGAGAAATCACCGGCACGGTCATCGACATCAGCCAGCATCAGGGGACGATTGACTGGGAACGGGTTGCGGCGGCAGACATCAGCGCTGCCTACATCCGCGCGACGATGGGCGGCACGGGAATTGACGCTCTGTTTACATCCAACGCGGCGCGGGCGGCGCCGCACCTGCTGATCAGCTACTACCACCTGTTCCGACCGGAGGCGTCCGGCGCGTTTCAGGCGCGGCACTTCCTCGACATGACGCGCCCTTACCGGAATGACATGCCGCTGGCGGTCGACGTGGAAGCCGTGGAAACGGAGACGCCGCTCACGCCGGCGCAGTACGCGACCGAGCTGGCGAACTTCGTCCAGACAATCAACGCCGAACGCGGCGAGTATCCGGTGATCTACACGAGCGCGTCGCAGTGGCAGGCGCTCGTCGGCGTGGGTTACGACGCGCTGTTTCGCCAGTGTCCGCTGTGGGTCGCGCATTACGGTGTACAGCGCCCGACTCTGCCGCGCGGCTGGACGTCGTACTGGCT
>JAEVZT010000638.1 GCA_023392115.1 Chloroflexota bacterium | reverse complement strand
TCGTTACGTCGCTCAATTCCGGCATTCGATACAAGCCCGACCCACCAATGACGCCAATCGAAACGGTTTCCAATATCATTCGCCTTTCACAGAGTCGCTTGAATCGTGCCACCGTCGACAGGCAGCGCCACGCCGTTGATAAACCCCGCCGCTGGCGAACACAGGAAAACGGCGGCGTTGGCAAATTCCTCGACGGTGCCGAGACGCCGCAGCGGAATGGCGGCGGCAGCTTTCGCGTACTCCTGCTCGACGGTCGCACCACTTTTCTTCGCCCGTCCCGCCATTAGCTCGGGGATGCGCGCCGTCTCGGTCATGCCGGGCAAGATGCTGTTGGCGCGGATGCCTTGCGGACCAAGTTCGATCGACAGCGTCTTGATCAAACCGACAACCGCCGGGCGGATCGAGTTCGACAGCGTCAGGTTGGCGACCGGCTGCTTCACCGATGTCGATACGATCGCCAGAATCGCGGCGCGGTCTGACTGCTTGAGATAGGGAAGGGCGGCGCGGATCAGCCCGACGGCGCTTAAGAGCGTGAGTTGAGTCGCCTTTTCCCACGCCGCGATGTCGAATTCCTCGAATGTGCCGCCGGGCGGACCACCGGCGTTGGTGACGACGACATCCAGCCCGCCGAGCATTTCGGCGGCGTTGGCGGCGACCTTTTCCGCCTGCGTCGGGTCGCTGACATCGCCGGCGAGGGTGAAGACCGGGTTGCCACTTTCGGCGTTGATGCTCGAAGCCGTTTCCTGAAGCGCCTCAAGGCTGCGGCTGTTGATGACGACGCGCGCCCCTTCGAGGCTGAAGCGGCGGGCGGTCGCCGCGCCTAATCCCTGACTTGCAGCGGTGACCAGCACTTTTGCGTTTTGCAGTCCTAAATCCATTGATCTAGCTCTCCAATTCCAGCCGAAACTGCATATTGCCCACGCCGATAATATCGCCGTCGGTGACAATCACGGGCTGCGCGATCGGGACGCCGTTGATCGTCGTCCCGTTGCGGCTTTGGCGGTCTTCCAGCCACCACTGACCGTTACGCAGCGCGACCAGCGCGTGTTCGCCGCTGGCGAAGTCGTCGTCGATGACGATCGTGTTGGTCGGCGAGCGTCCGATGCTTGTCAGGGGCAGCAGGGGATGAGATTGTATCGCGACGTAGCTTGAGTCGAGCTGGTGGACTTCCGCCAACCGTCCATAGCTGCGCCGTTTGGCTTCCGCCTGCACGACGGCGCTACGGTAGTCACGCCACATCACCAAGAACAGCAGTCCCAGCACCGCCACGAGGACAGCGCCGGAGAGCAGACGCAGGATAAAAAGCGCCAAATCGAGGGTCACACGCGCGCTCCGCAGGGGTCAGAGATCAAACGGTTCGCTCGACCCGGTTTCTGCCGGAGTCGTGTCTTCCAAGTATACAATCTGCGTCTTCCCGAGCCTGATCACGTCTCCCGATTGAAGGCGGTGCTCGCGCACGAGCACGTCGTTCACCATCACGCCGCCCTGACTGTGGGTGTCGAACAGGGTATACCTGCCGAAGCGCAGGCGAAGCTGGGCATGGTGACGCGAGGTGTACGGGTCGTCGAGGACGATGTGATTGTCGCGCCCGCGCCCGATGTTGACAATCGGCTGTGACAGCGGGATGACGCGCTGCCCATTGACGATCAACTGCGGGTTAGTCGGCAGCGGGTCGGGCTTCGGCGTTTCGATGCGCTGCATGACCGCCGTCGCGTTTCGTTTCATCGCGCCGTGCGACGTAAAGACGCTTAATTCGTTCGAGTCAAGCGCTGGATCGGCAATGATCGAGATGAGCGGCGTCTGGTTGAGCCGCCAGCCCGACTGGCTCGCCAGCTCGACAATGTGCTCGCCGAGGATCGATTCGAGCGACGGCTGGCGCTTGATCAACTGCTCCTGCACGTCGGGATTCATGCGAATCGAGTACTGGTCGGGGGCGAATGGGCGCACGTCGCCATCCGTTCCCGGTTGGAGATCGGCTTCCATCGCGCGCGCCAGATGCAGCGCAATATCGTGCGCGCTGATCGTCTTGCTGAACAGTTGGGCGAATGCGCCCTCGATCAGGCGTTCGAGTTGGGCTTCAAAACGCGAGAGGCTTTGATCGTTCATGGGCGGCATTATAGCCCACGCATTACGGCGCGGCAACGCGTCGATCATGAGCAAGCTGCGAATCGGCGGGGAAACGTAGGGGCGAGCGGTTTGGCTCGCAAGTGCCAGCAAACCTCACCCCGCACAACCTGCGGTCGTGCTGCCCCTCTCCGTATGGAGAGGGGCGGTTGAGCGAAGCGAAACGGGGTGAGGTTGCGCGTAAAGCTGGTGTTCCGGTTGCAGACGAGGCTTAGAACGGGATCAGCGTGAACTGCGGTGTGTTCGGCACGTAGTCTGTCCAGATGTCGAAGATTTCGACATTCGTCGACTCGGACTCGCGCAGGGACTCGATGTGCTGTGCCAGTTGGCTCTCGCGCTCGGTTTCGAGTTCCGTCCCTTCAAGCTCCCGTTCCTCGCGGGCGCGCACCTGAATCACATGGTAGCCGAACTCGCTCTGAACGCGACCAACATACGCGCCGATTTCGGCTTCGCGCACCGCGAC
>JAEVZT010000608.1 GCA_023392115.1 Chloroflexota bacterium | reverse complement strand
GCCGAGTACTTGCGCAGGAAAACGCCGCCCGGTTTCCTACTCGATCTATCGCGGGCAGATATTGACGTCTATCGAGAGTCGAGCAAAGGGGACATCAACCTCGTCAGTTTCAAGCGATTTGTCTGGTTTCTGCGCGACAGCGGGCGCATGGATTGGGATGAAGCAGAAAAACTGCTCAAGTATATGAAGCGCGGTTAGCAGTTTCAAGCAGGCAATCTCACCCTGCTTGCTTCGCAAGCCCTCCCTCTCCCTAAGCGAAGCGGCGCGAGGGACATTCGTGAGCGTGTTTTTGCCCCTCTCCGTAAGCGAAGCGGCGAGAGGGGCGGTTGAGCGAAGCGAAACAGGGTGAGGTTTAAACGCGGTGAAAGCGTTATCCGCCCTACCGTGGGAAGCTGTAGCGCACGGTGTAGGTGATCACCGTTTCGCCGCCCGCCGGAACGTCGACGCGGTACTCAATGGTCGACGAGTTAAGCTGCGTGTACGGGTGCGAGGCGTCGACGATCTCCCAGTTCGACCAGCGGAACAGGTGCTCCGGCACGCGGATTTCGACGCTGCCGCTGTCCTTCCGGTTGCGCAGGCGGATTTCATACGTCTCTTCGAGCACGTTCGACGCCAGCAGGTGATAGTTGGTCTGCGTGCGGCTGCCGACGAGGTCGAAGGCGTTGCCGAGGTAAATCTGCACGTCTTCGCCTTCCGGCGTGTGGTCGATCCGGTTCTCACCGATCAGCAGCGCCGCGCCGTCGACATCTTCCTGATAGACGCGGATGCGTCCGGCGGGCAGATCAGCGCCCAAGCCGCCGTCCTCGTCGGTCGTGAACTCAAGGTAATTGCGCACATCGGTGATGCCCGTCTGCCCGTAATACTGATCCATGACCGGGCTGCCGTAAAACGGCATGCTCGCGTCGTAGACGAAGAACGTGCGCGCCGGGATGTTCGTCCCACTGACGAACTCGACCTGCTTGGTTTCGTTCGCGCCGACCGTCACCGGGCGGTTGATTTCGTACAACTGATATTCATTGAAATTGCGCTGCGCCACGTCTGCCAGCGGCGCCGGTTCTGCCGCAGCCGCGCGGAGTTCCATCTCGACGGCTTCATCGTAGTCGGGCAGGCGGTTGACGTCGCCGGCGATCAGCTTGACCTGCGCGTCGGTGTACGCCGTCCCGCTGCCGTTGGTCAGCGTGATCCAGCCGTTAAGGTCGAGCGAGGTGTTATCGGTCGCCAGCAGGACGTTGTAGTCGGCAGTCCAGTTGATGCCACTCGTCAGGTAGGTGAGCTGTACCTGCTGTTCGCCCGCTTCCGCGCTCTGCACCAGCCAGCGCAGCGTCGGGCGCGTGATCAAGCCGCCGGGCAGGTCGGGGAAGCGCATATCGCGGACGTTGGTCAGGCTGATGACGATCACCTGCCCGTCGTCCTGACGCAGGATGATCTCGCCGTTGCGCCCGCTCAGGAGCTGTCCTGTGTACTCTGTGCCGTCGGTGGCGATGACGACGATCCGCTGGTCAAGGTAACGCTGGAGCAGCGCGCTGCTGTTGACGAGGTCAAAAACGTAGTTCTGCTCAAGGACGGTCGTGCCTTCGGGGTCGGTCAGCGAGACGAACGTGACCGACGTCGGATCGATTCCGGCGGCGACGTCGGTGAAATTGAGCAGATTCGTCCCCGCTTCAAACGTGAACGTGCGCCGATCCTGTACCAGCGCCGTCCCTTGATTGTAAATCGCCAGCGCGACGCCGTCCCGCTCCATCGTATCCTCCTGCGCCGCCACCGGCGACAGCGTGAATAACCCGACCGACATTATCAACGTGAGTGCGATCAAGCTACCGCGTTTCATCAGCTTCCTCCTAAACGGTGACTTCATATTCGCTGCCGTTGACTTCGATGATGTACGTTCCCGGCGCGAACTCGCCGAGCGGGATGGTGTCTTCATAGGTGCGCAGAACCGCCGGACACATGACCGCCAGCGGCAGTTCGCGGTAGATCTCGACGATCACGCGGTTCTCGACGCGCTCCTGCGTCACCTGCACCGGGTAATCGCAGCCGTCGGGGTGGTAGCCGCTGACCTCAAGCCGGATCTGCACCGGGAAGGATTCGAGGATCAGCGGTTCGACACTTTCGATCACGGTGGCGATGCGCACGGTTTCCTCTGTCTGCGGTTCGGGCATCTCCGGCGGTATCTCGGTGCTGCTCGTCACGCCGAAAAAGAGCAGGAACAGCGCTGTCAGGATGCGAATGATAATGTCCATCGGTGTTTCTCCTGAGTTGTCACTCTGTCCTAATGACGATGTGCGGGCGCATTTCGTTCCATACGATCGACTACGTCACGAATGCGCGGTTGCTGTGCTGCTGCCAACTGCCGTCGTCGA
Organism: Chloroflexota bacterium; assembly: GCA_023392115.1. GTDB lineage: Bacteria > Chloroflexota > Anaerolineae > Aggregatilineales > Phototrophicaceae > Flexifilum. The sequence goes on along the minus strand of JAEVZT010000608.1, from coordinate 2,693 downwards.
CGATCGCGCCGATCGTTTCGAGCGCCAGCCGGACTTCCTCGTCGCTGTTGTAGAAGTGCGGCGCGAGGCGAATCCCCGCCCCTTCACGGTAATCGACGATGATCGTGCGCGCGATCAGTTCGCGCGAGATTTCGTAGGCGTTCGGCATCGACAGCGTCACCGTCCCGGCGCGCTGATCGACCGCGCGCGGCGAGCGCACGTCGTAGCCGGCGGCATCGGCGAGGGCGATGATCAGCCCCGTCTGCCGGATCGACTTCTGGCGGATGGCGTCGACGCCGACCTGCGCCACGATCTCAACTCCCGGCTGGATGGCATAGAGCGAGGCGATCCCCGGCGTACCGTTGGCGAGGCGGTAGGCGTCCTCGCGCAGTTCGAACTGGTCAAGGTCGAAGGCGAAAGGCTGCTTGTGCGCGAACCAGCCGGTGATCTTCGGCTGGAGCGTCGTCAGCAGATCGGGGCGCACGTACATGAAAACGCCGCCCGGTCCGCCGCACAGCCATTTGAGCGTACCGCCGACGTAGTAGTCGACTTCAAGTGCCGTCACGTCGACCGGAATCACGCCGACGCTGTGATAGCCGTTGAGCAGCACCTGCGCGCCGACGCGGTGCGCCTTCTCGACAATCGCGGCGGCGGGCATGATGTAGGCGCTGCGGAACAGGACGTGACTCAGCGACACCAGCCGCGTCCGCTCGTCGATCGCGTCGAGCAGGTCGCCGGTCGAGATCGTCATGCCGTCGCAGCTGCGCACCGTTTCGACCCGGATGTGATCGGGAATCATCGCCCGCAGCGTGTACACGTCAGACGGGAAATCCTGATCACAGACGACGACCTTGTCGCGGCGCGGATCGCTCCAGTCCAAGCCGCTCAAGAGGATGCTGTTGGCGATGCTGGCGTTCTCGTGGACGAGGACGCTCCCCGCCGGCGCGTCGATCAACGGGGCGATCTTGTCGCCGACCGCCCGCTTGAGATCCCACCAGCCTTCGCCCCACGCGCGCACGCCGAGCGTCGCCCATGCGTCGGCGAAGGCATGCAGGCTGTCGTAGACGCCGCGCGGCATCGCGCCGAGCGAGTTGCTGATGAGGTAGGTTGAGTCCGCTAGAATCGGGAATTCGGAGCGCCAGTCGAGCAGCGCGTCGTGTGGTTGCATCGTCAAGTCCTTTCTCGCACAGCGATCGTATTGTATCGTCTGTCATGGGACGCGCGTAAGAGGACGGCGGTCAGGGGCGTCTATCGAAGCACACATCTTGTGAATAATTGCACAAGAAGCTGCAAGGGGGAAACGATGCAGATCACGATGCTGGCAGTTGGCTCGCGCGGTGACGTGCAGCCATTTCTCGCGCTCGGACGCGGCTTGCAGGCGGCTGGACACACGGTTCAACTGGCAACACACCGCATTTTCGAGGACTGGATTCGTGCCGAGGGAATCGGCTACGCGCCGATGGAAGGTGATCCACAGCGGATTGTACAGGGGGAACAGGGGCGCGCGTGGATGGAGTCCGGGCGCAACCCGCTCAAGTTCGCGCAGGGTTTCCGCCTGCTCGCCGAGGAACTGATCAGCCGCGGCGTGCATGACGCGCTCGAAGCGGCGCGCTCCGCCGACGCGCTGGTCGTCACCGGACCGTCGTACTACATCGGACACAGCATCGCCGAAAAGCTGCGGATTCCGTTCATGCAGGCATACGTCCAGCCGCTGCACCCGACAAGGGAATTTCCAAGCCCGTTGTTCCCGGCGGCGGTCAAGGGCAGCGCGCCTCTCAACCTGCTCACCTACTACATCGGCGGGCAGATGTTCTGGCAGGGGCTGCGCTCGGCGGTCAATAAGGCGCGGCGCGATCTGCTCGATCTGCCGCCGACGCCGTTCTTGGGTCCGTTCGCGGAACTCATGCGCGAGAAGTACCCGGTCGTCTACGGCTTCAGCCGGCACGTCATTCCCAAGCCGAAAGCGTGGGAAGACTGGCTGCACGTCACCGGTTTCTGGTTTCTCGACCACGACGACGGCTGGACGCCGCCCGCCGATCTGCAAGCGTTCCTCGACGCGGGCGCGCCGCCGGTCTACATTGGCTTCGGCAGCATGGCAGATCGCAATCCCGAACGGATGACCGCGATCGCGCTCGGCGCGCTCGAACGGAGCGGGCAGCGCGGCGTCCTGCTGACAGGCTGGGGCGGGATCAGCCAGTCCGATCTGCCTAACACGGTGATCAAAGTCGAGTCTGCGCCGCACAGTTGGCTGTTCCCACGCGTGGCTGCCGTCGTCCATCACGGCGGGGCGGGGACGACGGCGGCAGGCTTACGCGCGGGCAAACCGTCGATCATCATCCCGTTCTTCGGCGACCAGCCGTTCTGGGGGCAGCGCGTGTCGATGCTCGGCGTCGGGACGTCCCTATCGCGCAAGTCGTTGAGCGCCGAAACGCTCGGCGACGCGATTAGCCGCGCCGTGACCGACAACGCCATGCGCTCGGCTGCCGACAGGCTTGGCGAGGCGATCCGCGCTGAAAACGGCGTCGCCCGCGCCGTCGAGGTGATCGACGGGTATTTGCGGGCGAAGGTAGAGAGTTGAAGCTGCGCCGGAGGCTCAAGCCTCCGGCAAACTAAGCACCCATAAATCGGCTGTTGAGCCTCGTTAATTCACTTTTACTATTAGATCCGGTTATCCGACCCCACCCCCGCCCCCTCCCCGAATTCGGGGAGGGGAG
>JAEVZT010000485.1 GCA_023392115.1 Chloroflexota bacterium | reverse complement strand
GCCTCGCCGTGCGCGATCGCCGCCCGCATGACGCCCTTCTCGCGGATGTGGCGCACCAGTGCCCGCGTCGCCCCGTCCGACACGCCGATCACACCCTGCTCGCGCAGGTAGCCGTCGAGATCACGCTGCGAGCGCCAGTTGCTGACGACCGGCGACAGCGACCGGACGACGAACCCTGCCACCCACACGCGCTCAGATTCCACATCCTGTACGTTGATGCCGGTGTTGCCGACGTGCGGCACGGTCAGCGTGACGATCTGCTTGTGGTACGACGGATCGGTCAGGATTTCCTGATAGCCGGTCATCGACGTGTTGAAGACCAGTTCGCCCGTTTGCACGCCCTCCGCGCCGAAGCCCGTTCCGGCAAACGTCCGCCCGTCTTCGAGTGCAATCAATCCCCGCATGAATACCCCTGCTACGTCCTGTAATGCCCGTTGATCGAAACGTAATCGTGGCTCAAGTCGCACGTCCAGACGGTCGCCGCGCCCTCGCCCTGCCCGCAGTCGAGCACGATGGTAATCTCCGGTGCGCTCATAATCTCGCCCGCCCGCGCCTCGCTGTAGTGCGTCGGAATCCCGCTCTCGAACAGCAGCAGCCCGCGATCGTCGTCGCCTTCCGGCACGCCGGTGGAAATATGCAGGCGCATCTTTTCCGGCTGCAAGGCGATCCCCGACCGACCGGCGGCGGCAATGATCCGCCCCCAGTTGGCGTCGCCGCCGTGGAACGCCGTCTTGACCAGCGGCGATGTGGCGATCGTGTTGGCGATCGTCCGCGCCGCCGCGTCGCTTTCCGCGCCGAGGACGTGCAGGGTGATGAACTTGGTCACGCCTTCGCCGTCGCGGACAACATCCTGCGCCAGTTGGGTGCTTGTCAGTTCGAGGGCATGGTGAAAGTCGACCTGTTCACGCGCTCCGTCGAGCATCACGCCGCTCGCGCCGTTCGCGAGCAGCAGAACGGTATCGTTCGTGCTCATGTCGCCGTCGACGACAATACAGTTGTAGGTCGACGCGGCGACGGTTTGCAGCGCCGTCTGAACGGGACGCACGTCGGAAAACCCGGCGTCGGTGACGATCAGGCTCAACATTGTCGCCATATTCGGCGCGATCATGCCCGATCCCTTGACGACGCCCGCCACCTGATAGCCGCTCTCGCTGATGACCGATGCCTGCTTCGGGCGCGTGTCGGTCGTCATGATCGCCCGCGCGGCGGCTTCCCAATCGTCGCCGAGCGCGTCGGCGGCGAGGTCAATCCCGCGCCGGATTTTGTCCATCGGCAGCTGCGTGCCGATCACGCCGGTCGACATGACCAGCACTTCGTCCTCGCCGCAGCCAATCCGCTCCGCCACCCAGCGCGCCATCTGCCGCGCGTTGTCGATCCCCTGCTGACCGGTGCAGGCGTTGGCGCACTTGGTATTGATCGCCACGGCGCGGATGGAGCGCGAATTGCGCTGCAATTTATCCATGCCTTCAAGCACATGGGCGGACTTGACTTCATTTGTCGTGAACACGGCGGCTGCCAAGCACGGTCTGTCGCTGACGAACAGCGCGAAGTCGAGCGCGCCGTCCGGCTTCAAACCGGCGTGGACACCGGCGACTTTGAATCCGTTGACCTTCTCTATGGTGCTGCGAACGTCGATCATCCGTCCCCTACTCCACATCAGCGAGGATCGCCGTCAGCCGTTCGACAAGCGCGTCGACGTGCGCTTTCTCGGCGATCAGCGGCGGCACAAAGCGAATTACGTCGGTTCCGGCATTGACCATCAACAAGCCGTGCTTGTAACCGGCTTCGATGATCGGCGCGACGTCGACCGTCATCTCCATGCCGACCATCAAGCCGCGCCCGCGCACCTCTTTGATCAGCGGACTGTTGATCTCCTGCAAGCGTTCCCTGAGGTATTCGCCAACCGCGCTCACATGAGTCAAGAAATCGGGCTGGCTGACGCGGTCGAGGACGTACTTGGCTACGGTGGTGACAAAAGCGCCGCCGGCAAACGTCGAGCCGTGATCGCCGGGATGAATATGCGAAGCGACGGCTTCGGTCGTCAGGATCGCGCCGATCGGCAAGCCACCCGCCAGCGGTTTCGCCAGCGTCATGATGTCCGGCGTCACACCGCTGATGGTATGCGCCCATAAGTCGCCGGTGCGCCCCATGCCGCACTGCACCTCGTCGAAGACCAGCAGCGCGCCATGTTGATCGCACAGCTCACGCAGCGCACGCAAGAACTCCGGCGTCGCGTCGTGGATGCCGCCTTCACCCTGCACTGGCTCGACGAACACCGCCGCCGTCCGATCGTTGATCGCCGCCGCCGCGCTGCCGATGTCGTTGAACTCGGCAAGGATCGTGTCCGGCATCAGCGGCGCGAACGGTTTCTGATACTTTTCCTTCGGCGTCAGCGCCAGCGAGCCGATCGTCCGCCCGTGAAAGGCGTGCGAGAAGCTGACGATCTGCGTCTTGTCCTCGCGCCCGCTGTCGAAGGCGGCTTTGCGCGCGAACTTGATCGCGCCCTCGTTGGCTTCAGTGCCGCTGTTGGTGAAAAACACGCGGTCGGCGAACGACTTCTCGCACAGCGCGGCGGCGAGTTCCGCCTGCGGCGCGGTGTAATACAAGTTGCTGGTGTGGATTAAGCCGCTTGCCGCCGATTGGATCGCCGCCGTCAAGCCCGGATCGCCGTAGCCGAGCGCGTTGACCGCGATTCCGGCGACCCAATCGAGATAGGCGTTGCCGTCGCTGTCGTACAGCGTCATCCCCTCGCCGCGCGCCAGCACAAACGGCGGGCGCTTGTACGACTGCACCAAATGACTATTTTCCTGTTCAATAACCGGGTGAAGATTGTCGAGAACCACCACTCTACTGCCTTTCTGCGAGCGACTGCTTCATAAAGTTCGACCAATGCAGCTTTTCTTCCACCCACTCACGGGTGTCTTTCCCATCCTCGATCCAGCCGTTGCGCGCTTCGTAACGGATGGTCGCCAAACACCAGCCCAGAATTTTCGTGATCGCTTCGTGCGCCACCTTGCCCGAAAACAGGATGTGCAGGACGAGCT
>JAEVZT010000468.1 GCA_023392115.1 Chloroflexota bacterium | reverse complement strand
CTGCCGATTCGCTGGGGCTGAAGTGGCTGCTGATGGCGTTCATCTCCATGCAGTCGGTTGAGACAACGCCGCCGAAGCCGAGTTCCTCGCGCAGCAGCCGCCGAATGATGACCGGCGACAGCGTGGCGGGTAGATCGGCGTCGAGCGTCGAGAAGATCGTGTGCGTCGTCATGACGGTTGCCAGACCCGCCTCGATCGCGGCGCGGTATGGCGCGAGGTCGCGCGCGATCAACTGGTCAACTGGCGTGTCGAGGGCGGGCAGGGCGAGGTGAGTATCAATCGCCGTGTCACCCAAGCCGGGAAAGTGTTTCGCCGTCGCGGCGACGCCCGCCGCCTGAAAGCCGCGCACAGCCGCCGAGGCGAGGGCGCTGACCTGTTCAGGGGTGGTGCCGAAAGAGCGCGTCATCAACGACGGATTCTGATGGTTGTAGAGGATGTCGAGCACCGGCGCATAAACCCAGTTGATGCCGAGCGCGCGCATTTCCTCGCCGAGGACGCGCGACACGCGCTCGACGCGCGCTTCACGGGCGGATGCTGCCGCTGCCAGCGCCATCGCGCCGGGACTTTCCGTAAAACCGGCGCGTAGCCGGGCAACCGTCCCGCCTTCCTGATCGATGCCGATCAGGATCGGCGTTTTCGCCGCGCCGTGCAGCGACGACGTCAGCGCCGCGAGTTGATGGGGCGACTCGACGTTGCGCGCGAACAGGATCACGCCGCCGACACGTCCCGCCGCCAGCCAGTCGAGCAGGTAATCGGGCGCTTGCAGCCCGTGAAAACCGACGCAAAACTTCTGACCGATCTTCTCTCGTGAGTTCATGGAAGTCGCTTTCCGTAGGGACGCTACAGGGTGCGCAGGACGACGCGGAACTTGTAGCGATCGCCGCGATACGCCGAGCGCACATATTCGACCGGGCGGTTGGCTTCGGCGCAGGCGACGCGGGTCATCGACAGGACGGGCTGCCCGACCTTGATGTTGAGCGCGCTGGCTTCCTCTCGGGTGGCGGGGCGCGATTCGATCGTCTGCTCGGCGTGCGTGAGATGGATGCCATAGTCGCGCCGCATGACGTTGTAGAGCGATTCATGGGCGAAGTCGTGTCTTTCGAGCAGGTCGGGACAGAGCGACGCGACAATACTGGCGGTTTCAAGGGCGACGGGCTGGTCGTCCGCCAGACGCACGCGCTGAAGCACGACCAAGCGCGTGCCGGGCAGGACATTCAAGAATCGGGCAATGTCGTCAGGGGCAAGGACGATGGCGGCGCTCAGCACGCGGCTTGACGCGCCGTGCCCGCGCGACCGCATTTCCTCGGTGAAGCCTGTCAGGTGTTCAAGCTCCTGATGATACGTCTTGCCGCTTATGAACGTCCCCTTGCCGACCTGCGCATAAAGCACGCCCGCGCGTTCAAGCTCCTTGAGCGCCTTGTTGACGGTCAGGCGGCTGACGTCAAAGCGCGCAGACAGGTCGCGCTCGGACGGAATCCGTTCGCCGGGCTTGAAGTCGCCGTTCTGAATCCCTTGCAGCAGATAATCTTTAATCTGTTCATACAGGGGCTTGGCGGAATTCGCGTTAATCATTTTTCGTCATCTTTTCAACAGGCGGCTGACGGCGATCACACCCCCGACGAGCGTGAAGCCGATCAGCGCGCTGCAAACACTCAAGACGAACTGTGCCGAGTCCGGCGGCTGGAAGAAGATCATGGCGAAGCCGCAGGCGCCGACAAACAAGCCGATGCGCAAGAAGCCTTTCAGCACTTCATCCGGCATACGGGATCAATGCTCCTTGCTCGGTCAGCGGAATACACGCCACTTCCTGCGGGCAACCGTCCGGCTGTTTGAGTTCCGGCACGCGCACATCACAGACGCCCGGCTGAAAGAACGGGCAGCGCGGGTGAAAGGCGCACCCCGGCGGAATGTTGGTTAGCTGCGGAATTTCCTCCGAACGCAGCGTCATGTGCTTTTTGTGCCGCGTCAGTTCGGGGTCGGCTTCCGGTACCGCCGACAGAAGGGCGCGCGTGTACGGGTGCGCCGGATGAGCGATCACCTGCGGCGTCGGTCCGATTTCGACAATCCGCCCCAGATACATGACGGCGATGCGTCCTTCCCACGCGAAATACTTCGCCAAAGCCAAGTCGTGGGTGATAAAGACGATCGATAGGTTGAGCTGGCTGCGAAGCTGCTGGAGCATCTTCAAAATGCCGATGCGGATGCTGACGTCGACCATGCTGACCGCCTCGTCGGCAACGATCAGGCGCGGCTGCACCGTCAGGGCGCGGGCGATGCTGACGCGCTGGCGCTGACCGCCGCTCAACTGGTGCGGGTACTTGTTGACAATGTCGCCCGGCGGCGTCAGATCAACCATGTCGAGCAGTTCCCAGATGCGCCGCCGCAGTTCGGCGCGGCTCTTGACCATCCGGTGACGCAGCAGCGGGAAACTGAGAATTTGCTCGATGGTGTGCGCCGGGTTGAGCGACGCGAATGGATCTTGGTGGACGATCTGAAGCTGACGGCGCAGGTGGGCGGCGTCGCGCCCCTTGTAGGCGCTGCGCGGTTTGCCGTCGACGAGAATTTCGCCCTGCGACTGGTCGAGCAGCCCGGCGATCATCTTGCCGGTGGTTGTCTTGCCGCAGCCGCTTTCGCCGACGATACACAGCACGTCATTGCGCCCGACGGCGAGGCTGACATCCTGAATCACCGGAATGCGCTGGCGATCCTTGATAAACCAGCGGTGGACGTGATTGAGTTCAACCAGAGGCTGCACGGCTCATCTCCGTTTCGCCGCCAGCACAGAGGCGGACTCGTGACAGGCGATCAAGTGGTGCGGATTCTCCGGCGCGGCGACAAGCACCGGCGGCGTTGTCTCGCATACCGGCGTGGCAAACGGACAGCGCGGGTGAAACTTGCAGCCCGGCGGTGGCTTGATCAGGTCGGGCGGGTTGCCGGGGATGCTGTTGAGTTCTTCCTCGCCGGTGCTCAAGCGCGGCGCGGCGTTGAGCAGGCTCAAGGTATAGGCGTGGCGCGGGCGGTAGAAAACCTCGTTGACAGGACCAATTTCGACGATTTCGCCTGCGTACATGGTGGCGATCGTGTCGGCGATTTCGGCGGCAACGGCGAGGTCATGGCTGATGAAGATCGTGCTGAAGTTGAGTTCGGCGCGCATCTGCTCGAGCACGTCGAGGATCGAGCGCTGCGTCAGGATGTCGACGGCGGTCGTCGGCTCGTCCATGATGACGACTTGCGGCTGAAGCAGGAGACTGGTAGC
>JAEVZT010000407.1 GCA_023392115.1 Chloroflexota bacterium | reverse complement strand
AACTTACGGCGTGGCAAGCGCCCATGTGTCGACGTTCCAGAGCAGTTGTGCCGGATAGGGGTCGAAGCCCTGAATATCGTTGGCGGCGTACATACCGTTCTGAGCGAACAGCCAAATGTACGGCAGTTCTTCCTGCATGATCTGCTGCATTTCGCCGTAAAGCGCGGCGCGTTCAGCCGGATCGCAGCCGGGGAGGGTCTTCGCCTGCGCGTTCAGCTCGGTGAAGCGTGCGTTGTTGAACGACGTGAAGTTGCTGCCCGCGCCGACAACATCGCTGATGGGGGTGAAGAGCTGCGTCGCATCCGGGTCATCCGGGTAGCCGTTGCGCCATCCGAGGATGAGCGAGTCGAACGTCTGGCTGTCCATGATGTCGAGCAGGGTGTTGAAGTCGATGGTCTGGAAGTCCACCTGAACGCCGATCTGCGCCAGCTGATCCTGAACCAGCGTGCCGATCGCCTCGCGGCGGGTGTTGCCTTCGTTGGTGTAGAGGGTGAAGACAAATTCCGTGCCGTCTTCAGCGTGGGCAGCGCCCTGAGCGACGCGCGGGGTCGACGGATCATCGTCGTGATCCACCCAGCCGGCTTCGTCGAGCATCTGTGCCGCAGCTTCGGGGTCGAACGGAATCGGCGCCAGATCGTCGGCATACGCCCACGACGACGGGATGAGGAACGAGGTCATGCGCGCGCCTTCGCCGAAGACTGCCGCGTCGATGATCGACTCGACATCAATGGCGCGGGCAAGCGCCTGACGGACGGCAACGTCACCGAAGATCGGGTGGAAGCCCTGATCGATCGGGTTGCCGGCTTCGTCGAACGCGTTCTGCGGGTTGTTCGGGTCGGCGAGGTTCATCGCGAGGTAGTCCCACGAATCGCCGGGGTAGCTGTAGACGGTCGCGCCGGAGTTGCGGATGTCTTCGCGACGAGCCACTGCCGGGTTGTCGATGACGTTCAGCTCACCCGCGAGGAACTGCTCGACCATAACCGTTTGATCGGGCGTGTTGCGGTAGATGAAACCGGTCGGGACGACGTAGCCAAGCTCGGCATCCGGGTAGTCGACGTTCGCCGACAGGCTGACCTGCTCGCCGGGGCGGAATTCGCTGAAGTTGAAGGGACCCTGCGAAACCGTCGGGTTCAGGTTGAACTCGATGTCCATCAGGTCGTTCACGCTCTCAGGCAGAACGTGCGACGGTGCGGGGACGACCGAACCGGCATAGTTGAGCGCCGTGCATTCCGCCGTGGCGAATTCCATGACGACCGTGTAGTCATCGGGAGCCGTGACGTTGAGAATGCCGGATTCACCGGTCGGGTCATAAACATAGCTGCCGGGAACATCGATCAAGCCTTCGGCGCCCGCGAGGATCGCTTCCCACGAGTACATGACGTCAGCGGAAGTGATCGGCGTGCCGTCGTTCCACGTCATGTCGTCGCGCAGGTTGAAGGTGTAGGTCAAGCCGTCATCCGAGATTTCCCAGTCGCGGACGATCGCGCCGGGGGTGTTCGGGGCGATGATTGCCTGCGCCGGATCGACGCCGAGCAAGCCGGGGAACATCAAAGCCACGACTCGACGGCTGGCGGTGTCACTCACCAGAAGGGGGTTCATGGTCGCAACGTCGTTGCCGAGGTTGCCTTCCATGATGATGCCGCCCTCGCCGGGACCGACATCTTGTGCTGCTGCCGGCATGACTGCGAACACGCCGAAGAGCGCGACAGTCAGACCGAGCAAAATAAACTTGCGCGAAATCTTCATTTGCACCTCACTCCTTAAAACAGACAAACCGTATAACGCGAACCGTCTGAGTCTCGCGTACTTCGTCCACAACTAGTACACAGCGGCGACGCAGAAGGTTCAAATAAAATGGCGGGGAATTGCCATGCCCGTTAGTGTAACAAGATGCTGAAGAAAATTCCAATAGCATTCTCGAGTGAAATGAAAAAGCCTTTGCAAGTTTCGCAAAGGCTTCTGAATAAAGTTCTGTCGGGGCGCCGGGATTTGAACCCGGGGCCTCTTGCACCCCATGCAAGCGCGCTACCAGGCTGCGCCACGCCCCGAAATTGTGTTCACGAGTATACAGGAACGGGTGATCTGTTGCAAGGCTGAGTCGCCCATGTTTATACTTTAGGGGTGCGCTTATGAATGAAGGAACAAGATGATGGAGATTAAGCTGACGTCGCTGGCGTCATGCGCTGGTTGAGCGGCAAAACTCGGTCCGAGTGACTTGGCGCAAGTTTTGCGTCCGCTAACTGGTATCTTTCCAACTGAAAATTACCCCGCGCTCCTCGTCGGCTTAGCCTCGCCGGATGACTCGGCAGTCTACCGGTTGAACGATGAGCAAGCGGTCGTGTCGACTGTCGATTTCTTCCCGCCGGTCGTCGACGACCCGTATGCCTTCGGCGCGATCGCGGCGGCGAACGCCCTGAGCGACATCTATGCCATGGGTGGAGAGCCGCTGTTTGCCATTAACCTTGTCGCCTATCCCGATGGCTACGGCTTGGAAGTGCTTACCGAGATTTTGCGCGGCGGCGCGGAGAAGGTGCGCGAGGCGGGGGCGGTGATCGCCGGCGGGCACACGGTCACCGACCGCGAGCCAAAATACGGGCTGGCAGTCACCGGCACGATTCACCCTGAACGGATTCTATCGAAGGGTGGGGCGCAGTCCGGCGATCATTTGATTCTGACGAAAGCGCTTGGCACGGGCGTGATCACAACGGCGCTCAAGCGCGATCTGGCGCTGGCGGAACATGTTGACGCGGCGGTCGCGTCAATGTTGAAGCTAAACCGGACGGCGTCACGCCTCGCGCGCGACTACCGTGTCCACGCGATGACCGACATCACCGGCTACAGCCTGATCGGACACGCCCACGAGATGGCGCACCTGAGCGGCGTCGATCTGTACCTCAGCTTTGACGCTTTGCAATGGCTTCCCGGCGCCCTCGAATATGGCGAGCGGGGTTATTTCCCCGGCGGTATGGGGCGCAACCGCGACTACTACGGCACATGGGTGCAGTTTGAGCGTGTCATGCAGGAATACCTGCACGGGCTGCTGTTCGACCCGCAGACGTCGGGCGGGCTGCTGATCGCCTTGCCGGCGGACGACGCGCCCGCGCTGCTACAACGCCTGACCGATGAGGGTGAAACGGCGGCGCTGATCGGCGAGGCGCGCGCGGGAAGCGGTCAAATCGTCGTTAGGTGAGGAAGTTCACAGTTGACAGTCGACAGCTTACAGTGAGAACGCTTCATTCATTTGCTGTGAACTGTTTGACAGTCCTTCATCCAAAGCCGGCAACTTTATATGTTATGTTTATAGAGTTTTATTGGGATTGCGTTAGGAGCGCGTTATGACGACATTTCCCGCGCCGGTGGCAAAACCCTCGACTCCCGGCGCTGCTCAAACCGCGATTGCGCTGACTCGGTTGGCATATGCCAACATCCGCAATGGTCCGGGTACGAGCTACCGCGACGTTGGCGACATCCGCAAATACTCGCTGGTTGCCTATTATCCGGAGACGCGGACGCGCGATGGGTGGGTGTGGGTCGAGCAGTTTTCGCTGGTCGGGTGGGTGTCGACAAGTGTCGTCGACTTCGAGCATGTCACCGCGCCGCCGCCGCTGCCGCCGCAGCAGGTCACGCCGTACTTGAACCACGTCGCCGTCTGGCACTGGCGCGGCGACAGCGTCTCTGAGAACACGATTGACCAATTGGCGCAGAACCTGAAGCGCAATGCCTCGCATGTAACGCAGGTGTGGGTCAAGTCCAGCGACTACACCCAGCAGGCAGGCGCGCAGTGGATGGGCTACTGGGACAGCAAACGCAATCTCGCCATCGATGGACCCGCCAGCATCGACCGTTGGGTCGAGACGCTGGCGAAGTACGGCTTGGAACTTCATCTATGGATGGTTCCGCGTGGAGCCGACATTGAAGCCGAAGCGCGCTTGATCATACAAGCCTGCACCCGTCCCGGTGTTCGCTCGATGATTCTCGACGTTGAACCCTACGCGGGGTTCTGGCTTGGCGGTAGAAACGCCATTCGTCCGCTGATGACGCGCGTCCGGCGCAGTGTTCCGGCGACGTTCCACATCGGCATCTGCATCGACCCGCGCAGTCACCATTACGCGACGATCTATCCCGAAGAGTGGCAGCCGTTCGTCAACAGCGTTCACCCGATGGTCTATTGGGAGACGATGCGGCGCACGCCGGAAGATGTTCTGGAAGAAACGTATCGCGTTTGGGGCAGCTACGGCAAGCCGATCATCCCGATCTTGCAGGGAAACTCGACCGTTGACAGCATCCGTGCCGCGCACACGCTGGCGACACAGCGCTACCACGCGCAAGGGCTAAGCTGGTGGCGGCTTGGCGTGATCGGTCCCGTCGAGTGGCAGGCGGTCAACCAGCCCGTCGATACGACGCTGCCGCCGCAGGTTCCCGACCCGGTTTACACCGACGAGCAGACGATCAAGCCGACCGATGACGGTTTCAAGACCTACAGCTATACGGGCAAAGACGAACTGTCGACGTTCACCGGTGCATGGGGCTGGACTGTCTATTATAAGAAGACTGAAGCGCGTACAAGTCAGGTGGTAGCACGCTGGACGCCAAAGATTCCGGTATCCGGTCAGTACGAGGTCGCGGCATTTATCCCCGCCCGCCACGCGACGACTGCGAACGCGCGATATAAGCTGCACGGCGTCAAGGACAACCCGTCGGAACTGCTGATAAGCCTTGACCAGACGCGCTACCGCGATCAGTGGGCGACGCTCGGCGTGTTTGAACTCGACAAGGACGCGCAGAATGTTGGCGTAGTGTACCTGAATGACCTGACCGGCGAAACCGACCGCGAAATCGCGTTTGACGCGCTTCGCTGGCGGCGCGTGATCGACGTGGGTGGTGGTGAAGTGCCAGACGGCTTCGCCGACGGCTTTGACCCGCCAATCGGCACGGATGCCGAGCGCGCGGGAACGAAAGTCTGGCCCGGGCAGTGGATCGATGCCAGCCCGTTCGGACGGCTGTACTTCGTTGGCACGCCGAGCGAGGCATATCATACCGGCGCTGATCTCAATTTGCCCGCCGACGCCGACCGCTTCGCCAATGTCTACGCGTCGGCGGTGGGGACAGTCACGTTTGCCGCCGCGCTGCCGGTGTGGGGCAACGTGATCGTGATCCGCCACGATCCGCTCGTCAACAACGGCTTGGTGATCTATTCCCGGTCAGCACACCTTGATCAGATTCTTGTGAAGCCGGGGGATAGGGTCAAGCGCGGCGCGGTGATCGGCAAGATCGGCAACGCCTTCGGGCGCTGGGCATATCACCTGCACTTCGACCTGAGCGCGACGACGATTCTCGAGACGAATCCGGGTCATTGGCCCGGCAAGAACCGCGACGCCCTGTTCACCAATTACATCGATCCGCGCGAGTTCATCAACACGAACCGTCCGAAGTAAGAGCGACCTCACCCCCGTTTCGCTTCGCTCAACGCCCCCTCTCCGAATTCGGTTGAGGACGGGACACATTTAATAATGATCGGCTTTGTGCCGCCGTAGTCTCAAAGCCTACGGCTGTTTCAACCC
>JAEVZT010000393.1 GCA_023392115.1 Chloroflexota bacterium | reverse complement strand
AACACGGCGCGGGCGATTCCTCGATCACCTTCTGGTTGCCGACGATCAGCGAGCCTTCGCGTTCGCCGAGATGGACGATGCTGCCGTGCTGGTCGGCGAGGATTTGCACGGTCACCTGATGCGCGGGCAGGATCGCCTTTTCGAGGTAGACGCCGCTGCTGCCGTAGATGATCTGCGCTTCCTGCCGCGCGCGGCGGAATGCTTCCGCGAGCGCGTCCTTCTGCCAGACGAAGCGCTCGCCGCGACCACGCCCGCCGCTGCACGACTTGATCACGACCGGGTAGCCAAGACGATCGGCTTCGGCGCTCAACTGGTCGAATTCGTCCTCGTCGAACGCGTACTGCGAATGCTCGACGGTGCGGTAACCGGCTTCGCGCGCGCGTTCGAGCGCGTTGAGCTTGTCGTGGACGACCTCGACAACGTCCGCCGAAGGACCAACGAAGGCGATTCCGGCGGCATCGCAGCCGCGAATGAAGTGCGTTTCTTCGGCGAGATAGCCATAACCGGGGTGAATGGCGTCCGCGCCCTTCTCGAGCGCGAGCTGGATAATGGCGTCGCCGTCCATGAAGCCTTCCGGCGTGTCGAGTAGGACGGCTTCGTCGGCGAGGCGAACGTGAAGCGAGTCGCGATCCGGCGCTTCGTAGAGCGCGACCGTCGCGATGCCCATATCCTGACAGGTGCGAATGATGCGAACCGCGATCTCGCCGCGGTTGGCGATCACGATTTTCTTGAACATGACCGATCCCTTCTACGCTGGCGAGATGCCGTGCTTGCGCGCGACATGCCGCTCGCGCTTCGACAGGGTGAGTTCCAAGCCCCGGATCAGCAAGCGGCGCGTCTCGCGCGGCTCGATCACGTCGTCGATCAGACCGCGCGAGGCGGCGACGTAGGGGTTATTGAACTTGGTCTGGTAATCGTCGACGAGTTCCTTGCGCCGGGCGGCGGGGTCTTCGGCGTTCTTCAGTTCGCCGCGGAAGAGGATGTTGACAGCGCCTTCCGCGCCCATGACCGCGATTTCGGCATTCGGCCACGCGTAGAGCAGGTCGCCGCGCAAGCCCTTGCTGCTCATGACGCAGTACGCGCCGCCGTAGCTCTTGCGCAGGATGACCATCAGCTTGGGCACGACGGCTTCGCTGTAGGCGTAAATCATGCGCGCCCCGTTGCGGATGATGCCGCCGTATTCCTGATCCTTGCCGGGCAGGAAGCCGGGCACGTCCTGAAGCGTGATGATCGGGATGTTGTAGGCGTCGCAGATGCGGATGAAGTGCGCCGCCTTGATCGACGCCTTGATGTCGATGCAGCCCGCCAGCACCATCGGCTGGTTGGCGACGATGCCGACGACCCACCCGTTGAGACGGGCGAAGCCGACGACCATGTTTTCAGCCCATAACTGGTGGACTTCGAAGAAGCGCCCGTCGTCGACGACGCTGCTGATCACCTGCCGCACGTCGTAGGGCTTGTACGGATCGGTCGGGACGATCTGTTCGAGTTCAGGGACGAGCCGCGCCGGGTCATCGACCGGCGGGATGTACGGCGGGTCTTCCTGATTGTTCGAAGGGAGATAGCTCAACAGGGTGCGGACTTTGTTCAGGCAGTCGCGGTCGTCGCCGGTCAGGAAGTGGCAGACGCCGCTTTCCTGACTGTGGATTTGCCCGCCGCCGAGTTCTTCAAGGCTGACGTTCTCCTGCATGACCGATTTGACCACGTCGGGACCGGTGATGAACATATAGCTGTTTTCGGTCATGAAGACGAAGTCGGTCAGGGCAGGCGAGTAGACAGCGCCGCCCGCGCACGGTCCCATAATGACGCTGATCTGCGGGATGACGCCCGACGCTTCACAGTTGGCGTCGAAGATGCGCGCGTAACCGCCGAGGCTGTCGACGCCTTCCTGAATGCGCGCGCCGCCGGAGTCGTTTAGGGCGATGAACGGGCAGCCGTATTCGAGCGACATCCGCATCACCTTGACGATCTTGTTGGCGTGCATCTCGCCGAGCGAACCGCCCATGACTGAGGCGTCCTGCGCCGCCGCGCCGACATGCCGCCCGTTGATCAAGCCGAAGCCGCAGACGACGCCGTCGCCGTAGCGCGATCCTTTGCCGCCCATGTAGGTTTCGTAACGGGGCATGACCAGCGAGTCGATCTCGATGAACGTGCCGGGGTCGAACAGGATATCAAGCCGTTCGCGCGCCGTCAGGCGTCCCTTGCCGTGCTGGGCGTCGGCGTCTTTCGCCGTCCCCTGCGCGATCGCCTTGCGCCGTTCAAGCTCCTCGATGTAGAAGTCCATCTCTTTCATCTGAACTTTCTCTCCGATGTCCGTCATGCTGTTACCTCCGTATCCAGCGCGACGAGGGTCAGCACGAAGCCCTCTGCCGCGCGCCACCAGCCCGACGCGGGAGCGACCCGGTCGAGGGTGCGGCTGTCAAATTCGATGTGAAAAGGCGTCCATTCGCGTGCTGCGCCCGGCTCGATCAGGCAGTTGATCGTCCGCGTGTCGAGCCGCAGCCCCATGCGAACCGCTTTGGACGCCGCTTCCTTCGCGCTCCAGATCGCCGTGACAATGGTGTCGCGATCGGCGGCGCGGGCGACAATACGCTGTTCGTCGCCGGTGAAATAATCGTCAATAAAAACAGGATTTCGCGGCTCAATGGTTTCAATGTCCGCGCCGATGACCGCGTCGGCGGCTGCCGCGCAGAAGGCGCGTTCGCGCGCGTGGCTGATCGACAGGCTGAGCGCCGGGAACTGCGGCGAATACGGCGATCCATCCTCGCGGCTGCGAATGGGAATGTCGCTTAACGGTATGGTACTGTTCATCATCGATCGCAGCAGATGTTTCGCCGTCCACCGTCCGAGCAGCCAGTCGCGGCGGCGCTTGTCCACCTTGAGCGCGGCGAAGCGTTCGCTTTCAACCGCGTCGAGCAGATCACCCGGGGGGATGCCGCGCTCAAGGTCGGGGTGGGTGTCGGATGTTTGGATCAGCCAGTGGATCATGGTCGCGCCCGCCGTTTCTCGCCCCCTGCCCCCTCTACCGCGTGTAGAGGGGGCTTTCGACAGAGGAGAGAGTCAGGGAGAATGCTTATCCGAGGGTCACGCTTCCGGGAAGGCGTACCGTCCGGTAGCCCTTGAGCGTGACGTAGACGACGCCGCTTTCATCGACGACCTGACCGTCAAAGGCAGCGCCGTTATCGACGGCTTGGATGACGCCGTACAGGCGCTTGCCGGCAGCCGCGTCCGGCGAACCGTAAGCGGTGACCGAGCCGATTGCCAGCGGCAGCGCCATCGTGCCGTTCGTCTTGATGTCCCACATGCCCGCCGTCTGGAACAGCAGCTCGATCAGGCGCGGGTGCATCAGCGAGGCGGCGTCGGCGGGGTTGCTGTTCGGCGGCAGCGGGTCGCGTAGAAGCGTAACGGCGTTATCCGCGCCGACACAGCCGCGCTCGATCACCTGATACGCCGCGCCGTGAAAGTAGACTTTGTACAGCGTTTCCGCCGTCGTCGTCAGCGAGTCGAGCACCGGGGGTTCAAAGGCGATCGCCGGCTGATCGACGGGCGTGCGGCTGAGGTGGATGGTGGCGGTGAAGTGCGTCTTTTCCTGCACCGGCATGTTTGCGTTTGGCTGGCGCACCGAGCGCAGCGTCGCCCGCGCGATCAGGTCGCCGTTGGCGGCAGGCGCGATCGCTGCGTTCAAGTAGAGCGTCTGCGGCTCCATGCGGTAGAACTTGAACGGGCTTTCAAACTCGACATCGCTGACAGCCGTGACGTGGTAATCGGGCGCGATCAGGCTGGCGAGTTCAGCAAACGTCTCCGTCCCCATCACGCCGGGGAGCAGTGGCGTCCCGTCGATGGCGTGGTCGTAGAGGAAAGGCTGTTCGTTCGGGTCGAGCGTCGTTTCGACTTCGATGCCGCCGTAAACCTTCGCTGCCTTGACTTCGCCGATCATCAGGTACTTGTTCTCACGGGCGAGCGCCGTCGCCTTTTCGGGATCAAGCCCGCCGTCGGCGTCCCATTCGTCAACCAGCACGCCGAGCTTGCCGCCGACGACGATCTCGCCCGAGAAGCCGCCCGCGACGAGTTCGCGACGCACGGTCGGGATGCCACATTCCGGCGACAGCATTTCGATCCCTGCCATTTCCATGATCTTCGGGATCGAGCCGCGCGTCGCCATGCCGATGCCGCCCCACGCCGTCCAGTCAATCGCGATCCCGCGCGTTTGCGGTCGCCACTGGCGGAAGCTGCTGACGATCTTGCACAGTAGGTCGTTCGCCGCGCTGTAGTCGGTCTGCCCGTTGTTGCCAAAGCGTCCGGCGACCGAGCTGAAGGCGACAACCGCGCCGATCGGCAGCCCCTTCGCCGCGTTGAGCAGGCTGAAGAAGCCGTCGGCTTTGACGTCGAAGACGAGGTCGAACTGCGCCGCGTCCTTTTCCGACAGGCTGCGGCTGATTTCCAGCCCGCCCGCGTGGACGATCACGTCGATGCGCCCGTAACGTTGGCGAATGTCGTCGACAACCGCGCTAACCGCCGCGCCGTCGAGCAGGTTGACGCTGTGATAGTGGGCAGTCCCGCCCGCCGCTTCGACGGCTTCGACCGCGCGCAGCGCCGCTTCGTCGCGTTCAATCGCCATGACGCGCTTGTCGATGATCACGGGCGTCGGGCGCTCGCCGGCGGCTTTCGCCTCTTCGATCAGCTTCGCCTTGAGCGCGTCCTTGTCCTTGCGGAATAGGGCGATATTCAGGTCGTTCGCGTCGGGCGTCTTGACGAGGTCGAGCAGGTAGAAGATGCCGCCGCTCGCGCCCGCCAAGTCGGCGATGATGGCGCTGGTGATGCCGCCCGCCGCGCCGGTGACGACGAAGACCGTCTCATTGTCGAGCGTCAGACCGGGCTGCCCATCGGCGGCGGGCTGTTCGCTCAAGGTGACGGTATAGCGGTTGTCGGCGTAGTAGCCGATTTCGACGACGCCGGGGTCGGTCAGGGTTTCGGCGATCAGCGCGTCGGCGAGGGCTGCCGTCTTGCGGCTGGCTTCAAAGTCGACGGCTTTGACGAGCGCCCCCGGGCGTTCGCGCTTGTAGGCTTTGGTGAAGCCGGTGACCGCGCCGCCGAGCGGGGCGGTCGCGCCTTCAGCGCCGTAGCCGTGCAAGCCGCCGAGCCGCGTCGCCGAGATCAGGAACGTGTCCGGCGCGCTGATGGCGTCGTAGAGGACGCGCATCGTGATATACAGCTGCTTCACGCGCTGGCGGTTGAGTTCGCGCCACGTTTCAAGGTCGAGCACGTCGAGTTCAGGCTCGACGTCGAGCGCGGGCAGCCAGTAGACGCCGCTGATCGCGCCCTGCGCCAGCCAGTCGCGCACCTGCGCTTCAAGCGCCTCGTTCGAGAGCGTGTCTTCGATTGCCAGCACGGTCACGCCGCGCTTTTCAAGGCGGCTGACGAGCGCCTTGCCGACTCCACCCCTGTCGAGGACGACGATGGCGCGGGTGGTGGCATCGAGCGCAACGCCGGTCGGCTTGCACAGGTCAAGCGCCGGGCGGAGCGACGGCACGGGCACGCGGCGCGGCATCCGGTCGGCGTCTTCAAGCGAGCCGATCTGGACGGCGGGCGTGGGTTCGGTGATGGGTTGTAGGGGCGCAGCATGCTGCGCCCCTACGGTCATGGTTTGTGTGGTTGTGACAAGGTCAGGACGCATCGATTTGACGAATTCGATGACCTTCGCCAGCGTCGGGTAGTCGCGGAGTTTGATGCTGTCCTGACGCGGGATGTCGAACGCCTGACGGATTGCGGCGAACGTTTCCGCCTGCTTGACGGTGTCGATGCCGAGGTCGGCTTCCATGTCGAGGTCAAGGTCGAGCATTTCGGTTGGATAACCAGTCTGCTCGCCGACAATCGCCAGCACCTTCTGCGCGATCACGTCTGTGTCACCGGATGCTTCCGGTTCGTGCGGCGCGGGCGGGGTTGGCGTTGGCGTTGGATCGGGCGGTTCAGGCTTGTCGTCGGTCGCCACGAGGTCAGGGCGCATGTCCTTGACGAATTCGATGACCTTCGCCAGCGTCGGGTAGTCGCGCAGTTTGATGCTGTCCTGACGCGGGATGTCGAACGCCTGCCGGATGGCGGCGAAGGTTTCCGCTTGCTTGACCGTGTCGATGCCGAGGTCGGCTTCCATGTCGAGGTCGAGGTCGAGCATTTCGGTCGGATAACCCGTCTGCTCGCCGACGATCGCCAGCACGCGGGCGGCAACGTCGTCTGCCTTTGGTGCGTCTGACGCTGTGGGTTGTTGGGGCGCAGCATGCTGCGCCCGTACCTCAACGGCATCTGGTGTTGGCTGGATGGTTGGCGCAGCGGTGGCGAGGTCGGGGCGCATGGTCTTGACGAACTCGATGACCTTTGCCAACGTCGGGTAGTCGCGCAGTTTGACGTTGTCCTGCCGCGCGATATCGAACGCTTGACGGATGGCGGCGAAAGTTTCCGCCTGCTTGACCGTATCGATGCCGAGGTCGGCTTCCATGTCGAGATCGAGGTCGAGCATTTCCGGCGGGTAGCCGGTCTGCGCCGCGACGATGTCGAGCACGCGGGCGGCAACGTCGTCTACTGCCGGAGTTGGTTCGGCTTCGATCACGGCGGCAGGCGTTAGGGCAGGGGCGGGTGCCGGTACTGGCGCAGCATGCTGCGCCCCTACCACAACCGGGTTTTGCGTCTCCACTTCCGCGACGGGTTCAACGTTCTTGCCGTTGCCTGACGGCGCGGGGGTGGGTGGCGGTTCGACTTTCGGCGTCGCGTCGGTGATTTTCACGGGTTCCGGCGCGGGGGCGCTGCGATAGACGCCGTTTGCTGCCGGGACTGTTGAAGGCTGGCTGACCGGCGCGAAACCGCCGTCGGCGACGTTCGTCCGCACGACCGGACTTGTGCCGTACTCCCAGTTTGACGGCGCGGGCTGGCGTACCGGCGCGCCTTCCGCCTTGATCCGCAGGACGCGCTTTTCGACTTCTGTTTCCGCCTGATCATAGCCGCTGATGCTGTCAAGCCACTGCTGATAGCGCGGCTTGTTGTCGATGCGATCCAGCCCGCCGGGGATTCGCCGTGTCAGCGACAGGGCGATCTGCGAGCCGAAGCCCGCCGCCAAATGCAGCGCGTACTGCACCGGGTAGCGACCGCCGCGGCTGAAATTGAGCGTGCCGAGGTCGGGATCGACCTCTTTATAGTTCGGGATCGGCGGGACGATGCCGTATTCGAGGATTTTTGCGGCGATCACGTCCTCAATGCCGACGCCCATCGGGTGTCCGGTGAAGCCTTTGGTGTTGGCGACGACGATGCTGTCCGCCGCCGCGCCGAAGGCGTTGCGCAGGGCGACGACTTCCGCTGCCGCGCTGCCGCCGCGCGCGGGGGTGAACGTCTCGTGCGACATGAAAACCATCTGCTGCGCTATGCTGTAGCGGTTGAGTCCGAAGCGGCGTTCGGCGGCGCTGACGACGGCTTCAACGACCATTGAGATGTGATCGACGTCGAGGCGTGAGCCGTGATAGGCGCTGTTGCGTGTTTCGGTGCTCAGGACTTCGACGATGCCGCGCATGCCGCGCTCGCGCACCGCGTCTTCGCTTTCGACGACGAGCGCGGCTGCGCCCATGCCGAGGAGCGTCCCGTGACGGCGGCGGTCAAACGGCAGGGCAGCGTCTTCGACCTTGTCGTCGGTGGCAGCCGCGCCGAGCGACAGGAAGCCCGCGCCGATCCACTCCAGCAGGTCTTCGTCGGTCACGTCATCGGCGGCGACGATGAGCACGCGGCGGCAGCGACCGGCTCTGATCCAGTCTTCCGCGATCGCGATCGCCTGCGTGGTGCTGGCACACGCCGCGTTGACGTGCGTGTTCGGTCCGCGCGCGCCGACGTACTGGGCGAACTGGCTGTGACCCATCGCCAGAATGCGGAAGATGAAGCGGCGGTCGAAGGTGTACGGTTCGGCGTTCAGCTGCTCGCGCACATCGGCGATGCGGCGCGCGAGTTCTTTCACCGTATCGGGATCGTTCGTGCGCTGGCGCAGGGCTTCGAGCAGTTCAAGCTGTTCGACGCGCCCACGATAGGTGTAGTAGCGCGAGAATTCCTGCGTGAAGCGGTCGCCGCCGGGGAAGGCGCTGGCGAAGATGACGCCGGTTTCGTCGCGCAGCGACGCAGGCAAAACCCAGCGATCGGGCAAATACTTGCCGGTCGTCGTCTTTCGGTAGGTCTGTACCAGCGGAATACCCGCCTCGCGCAGCGCGTCCAAGCCTGCCGCCATCGCCAGCTGGGTTGTGATGTCGAGCGCGTCGATCAGTTCTTGCGAGACGCCGTACTCTTCGGCGAGATCGAACGAGCCGCCGCGACCGGCGAGCCGGATGACTTCATTCTCACCGTTGATCGTTTCGAAGCGACCGCCGCCATCCGCCGACTTCACGAGCCGCGTGATGTTCTTGTTGAGGATGCGCTTGCGGAAGCGTTCCGGTATCAGGTCGACGAACTGCTCGCCGCGCAGGATACGCAGGGCGTTGTCCTCCGCCATGACCGGCTTTTCCGCGCCGGGCAGACCCAAGCCCGTCCCGCTGATGATCACCGACCCGCCGGGCGGATCGTTGCGATCGGTGCGGCGCGGCGCGTTCGCGGTTTGCACCTGCTGAAGCGCCTGTGCCAGAAGCTGACCCAGCGCGTCGAGCGAAGCACCATTCTGTCCATTCATGTGACTCATGCTGCTAACTTCTTTCACTGCGGGCTGTGCCGCCGTCGGCTGTTGAATGGTGACCGGCGCGCTGCGAACGGGTTCGACAGGCTGGCTGTTGAAGTACCCGGCGGCGTAAAGCCCGCAGATCGCCTGATTGAAGGTCTGGATTTCACCCGTCTTCGGGTGGTTGGTGAGCAGCGACACGACATCGGTCTTGGCGCTGAAAACGTCGTCGGCGAAGCTCTTGAGCGCGCGCTTGGGTCCCGCTTCGACGAACGTCCGCACGCCGTTGGCGTAGAGCGTTTGCAAGCCTTTGACCCACTGCACCGGCGACGCGATTTGCTGCTGCAAAATGTCCTTGATCGTCTCGACTTCGGTCGGGTAGAAGTCGCCGCTGACGTTTGCGACCAGCGGCAGGCGCGGCGGCGTGATGTGCAAGCGGTCGAGGACGCGGCGCAGCGGATCGCTCGCCGGGGCGACGATCCGCGTGTGGAAGGCGTGGCTCACCGGGAGCAGCAGCGCCTGATAACCCTTGTTTTCGAACAGGGCGACGGCGGCTTCGACGGCGGCGCTTTCCCCGCCGAGGACGACCTGACTGCTGCTGTTGATGTTCGCCGGGACGACGTAGCCGTCGATTTCCTTGAGCGTGCTTTCGACGACTTCGAACGGCGCGATGACGGCTGCCATCTTGCCGTTGTCGTTCATGCTGACCTTGCTCATTTCGCTGCCGCGGGCGGCGGCGGCTTCGAGCGCGTCGGCGAATGGCATGATTCCGGCGGCGATCAGGGCGGCGTATTCGCCGAGCGAATGCCCCATGACGACTTCCGGTTCAAAGCCGAAGGCTTGCAGCAGGCGGTAGATGGCGATGTCGAGCGCGAGCATGGCGGGCTGCGTGATCGCCGTCTGCATCAGGTCGAGTTCAGCCTGCATTAGGGCATTTTGGTCGCCGCTGTCGACGAAGATGTAGCTCGTCAGCGGCTTGCCAAGGATCGGCGTCATCACCGCGTCGGCTTCGTTGAATACCTGCGCGACGATCGGCGACAGTTTCGCCAGCTCGCGCCCCATGTTGACGTACTGGCTGCCCTGACCGGGGAACAGGAAGGCGAGCTTGCCCGCTTTCGTCCCGCTGCCGCGGAAAATGCCCTGCGCTTGGAACGGTTTCCACGCCTGCGGGCTGTCGAAACCGGCGGCTTTCTGTGCCGTATTCAGGCGCGCCAGCAGTTCGGCTTGATCGCCATAGTCGATGACAAGGCGTTCCGGCGCGTTCAGGTCGGCGGCTTTCGGGAAGGCGATGGGCGGAACCCAGCCCGCCTCGACGCGCTTGACGGTTTCCGCCAGCTTGTCGCTCAGTTCTTTTGCCGAGTTTGCGCCAATGGCGAGGATGCCGCGCAGCGGCTTGTCCGGTCGCGCGGGCGGTGCGGGCGTTGAGGTAACGTCCGGCTGCCGCGCCGTGGTTGAAGGCTGCGTTACTGACACGCCGGAATAGGCTTTCGGCTGCGTTAGCGCGCCGGGGATGTGTTCTTCCATGACGACGTGGAAATTCGTGCCGCCGAAGCCGTAGGCGCTGACGCCCGCGCGACGCGGCGTGCCGTTCGGCTTTGTCCACTCACGGGCTTCGTGAAGGAGCGTGAACGGTGATCGGTTGAAGTCGATGTTCGGGTTGGGCGTGCGCGCGTTGAGCGTCGGCGGCAGAGTCTTGTTGTAGATCGCCAGCGTGGCTTTGAGCAGCCCCGCCGCGCCCGCGCCCGCTTTCAGGTGTCCAATATTGCTTTTTGCCGAGCCAAGCCCGATGCTGCCGCGCGGCGCGTGTCCGAAAACGCTTTTCAGGCTTTCGACCTCGACAACATCGCCGACGCGCGTGCTCGTGCCGTGCGCTTCGACAAGCGTCGCGGTCGCCGGGTCGAGTCCGGCGTTTTCCCACGCGCGGCGAATGGCGAGCTGCTGCCCGATCGGGTTGGGGGCGGTGATACCCTTGCCCTTGCCGTCGCTCGCGCCGCCGACACCGCGAATTACCGCGTAGATTTTGTCGCCCGCACGTTCGGCGTCTTCGAGCCGCTTGAGCAGAAGCGCGCCCGCGCCTTCGCCCATGACGAAGCCGTCAGCGCCGTCGCCGAAGGGGCGGCTGCCCGACGCGCTCAACGCGCCGATCTTGCAGAACTTGACGAACGTCGACACGCCCATGTTGCGGTCAACGCCGCCGGTAATGACTGCATCGACCTGATGTTCGGTGAGCAGTTCGATCGCGGCTTGCAGGGCGGCGAGGCTGCCCGCGCAGGCAGCGTCGGTGATGAAGTTCGGTCCGCGCAGGTCGAGGATGTTGGCGACGCGCCCGGAAACGATGTTCGGCAGTTCGCCGGGCATCGAGTCTTCGGTGACCGGCGGCAGTTCGTGGTCGATCACGTCATGCCAGCCTTCGACGATCGCCGAGCGCACGGCGGAAGGAAGCTGCGAAAACTCGCCGACCTTTTCCAGCGCGTTAGCGTATTCGGGGAAGGCGATGCGCAGGTGCGTCTGGTAATGGAGCTCGCCGCCCATTGCCGTGCCGAGAATGACGGCGGTGCGGTCGGTGTCGAGCCGACGCTGCGGGTAGCCGTAATCGGCGAGCGCCTCCGCCGCGATCGTCACCGCCCACTGCTGCCCTTGATCCATTGCCGCGGCGACCTTCGGCGGCATGCGGAAGCGTTTCCAATCGAATTCGAAGCCGCGCACCCAGCCGCCGATCTTGCTGTACGTCTTATCCGGCGCTTTTGGGTCGGGGTCGTAGTACGCTGCGGCGCTCCAGCGGTCGGCGGGGACTTCGGTGATGCTGTAACGCCCGTTGACAATATTTTCCCAGTACGCGGTCGCGTTTAATGCGTCGGGGAGAATTGCGCCTACCCCGACGATAGCGACCGCTCGGCTAGCCGAGTCGTTCATGTTCCTGTCTCCCCGCTACGCAAACGCGCTGTTGAGGTGCGCTGCGGCGTAATCCATGTCGGCGAGCAAGCCAGCCTGCGCCGCGTAGATCGCGGGCAGGTTGAGCGATCCGGCGAGGTTCGGGTCAGTTTGACCCGCGCCGATTGCCCAGCGTAGACCCTCGGCAGCGACCTTGAGCGCGGCTTCCCGACCGTAAACGCGGCTCAACGCCTGTCGTGTCGGAATGTCGAGCGGTATCGCTTCCGTCGCCTGATCGACAACGCGTTCGGCGAAGATGGCTGCGGTTTCCGCCCACGCGATCAGCTCGCCGAGGCGGAACAGGACATGCTGCTGGCGGGTGAGACGGTCGAGACGGCAGCGTTCAAGCAGGACGCCAAGCGCGCGCATTGCCAGCGCGGCGTAGTTCGCGCCATTTTCAGGCTGGCGCTGGTGCAGCGCGTCGAGCGTGTCCGCCCATTCGGCGTAGTAAGCGCCGCGCGTCTTCAGGTGAAGCTGCCAGCGGTCGCGGGCGATCGTCCATTCCATGATTTCGGACGTGCCTTCGTAAATCGTCGTGATACGCACGTCACGCTTGTGCTTTTCAACCATGTATTCTTTGGTGTAACCGTATCCGCCAAGTGCCTGAATAGAGTCTTCGGCGGCTTTGTTGCCGGCTTCGGTCGAGATGTACTTGGCGACCGCGCCTTCGGTCTGCAGCCCCAGTTCGCCGTTGTCGAGCCGATCGGCGACCCATTCGATGTAGCTGCGTCCCGCTTCGAGCCGTGCGGCGTTGGGGACGATCAGTTTGTGCGTGTAACCCTGTTTCTGGCTCAGCGGCTCGCCGCCCTGAATACGTTCCTGCGAGTAGCGGATCGCGCGTTTGAGGGCGTCCCAGCCCGCGCCCAAGCCGAACGCGCCGACCATCAGCCGCGTGTAGCCGAAGACCGCTTGCGCTTGCGCCAAGCCCTGACCTTCGACACAGCCGAGCAGCCGGTCGACCGGGACGTAAACATCTTCGAGGAACAGCGCCGCCGTGTTGCTGGCGCGAATGCCGTGCTTGTCTTCCGGTTTGCCGTAGGTGAAGCCGGGCGTGTCACGGTCGACGACGAACCACGATGGACCGCCGGGGGCGAGGGCGAGGATCGTGTACAGGTCGGCTTGACCGCCGTTGCTGATCCACTGCTTGCGCCCGCTGATCTTGTAGCCGACGACGTGACCGTCTTCCTCGACTGGAACGGCTTTCGTCGTCATGGCGGCGAGGTCGCTGCCCGCGCCCGGTTCGGTCGCTCCATACGCCATGAGCAGGGCTTCGTTGGCGACCCGGCTCATCCAGTAGTGTTTTTGTTCAGGCGTGCCGCCGACAGTGATAGGGTCGGAGCCGAGGAAAGTTGCGAGGACGCCCGTCGCGATGCCGAGGTCAATCGACGCCATCAATTCCGAAATCCGATAGATGTCATACGCTCCACCGCCGAGTCCATCGTCGTCTTCGTCGATGAACAGCAGGTGAAGCCCAAGCTGACCCGGATCATAGAGTTCGGCTAGGATTTCGCGGGGAAACTCGTCCTTGTGATCTAGTTCGCGCCGAAATCGATATACCAGTGACGATTGGCGTAGGCGGTCGTGGTC
>JAEVZT010000385.1 GCA_023392115.1 Chloroflexota bacterium | reverse complement strand
GTACTCAGCACCCCTTATTCTCAGCACTTCGTACTCAGCACTCAGTACTTCTCCTACTCCACCTGCACCTTGACCTTCGATGAGCCGGTGCTCGATGGGCGGTCGCTTCCCGTGTCGCCTTCTGCCGGGCGCTGCGCGTTGAAGTTCTTGTCGAACTCGCGGCTCGCCTTCTCCAGCTCAGAGATCACGGCGTCGACCAGCACTTTCACGCCCTTCGTGAATTCACGCCCCGCCTCGCGGCTGTGATCCTTGAATTCCTTCGGGAACAGCGCGTCAACCGCCTTGATCGTTTCGTCGAAGGCGTTGCGCTGGTGGCGGACGAACTCGCCAAACGGATCATTCTTGCCGGTCACGTTTTCAGCGCCTTCTGGCGTGGTTTGTTCGAAATCAGACATTGCCAACACTCCTCAGTGAATACACTTACACCTTATTATACGTCTGAGCCGGGGTTAATGTTGCAAACTCGCAGCGCCAGCTACTAAGTCCCCGAGACGCGGCGTTCCGGCACGCGGATCAGCGACAGGCAGACGGGCGCGAAATATTTCATCCAGAATGCTGTCGCTTCCGGATTGAACGATTCGAAGTCGACCGAACAGCGCCGGTAGCCCTGCGCCGCGTTGTCTTTGAGCGCGGCGTCAAGCAGCGACGCGGCGACACCGCGCCCTCGCTGCCGCGGACGAATAAACGCGCCGGTACAGGCGATCTTATCGGGCGCGTCGACGATCGTGGCAGCGCCGAAGCTGTTGGCTTCAAAGCGCAGGTAGCCGACTGGCTCATCACCACTCAACGCAAGCCAGATGCTGTTTGACGGTTCGTTCAGGAATGTCGTCAGCGCGGCGGCGTCCTGCGGTTCGTAGACCACCATCAGCACCGGCGGCGCGAGGTAATGCTGTTCATGCTCGAGTTCAAGAACCGCCAGCGTCTCGACATCGGCGACTGTCGCCTTACGAATGGTGATCCCCGCCGACGCCTCGACGTTGAGCGGGTTAATCGGGCGAATCGCGTCAACGCCCGTCAAGCCAAACCCGTTCCAAAACCACGTGTCGACGGCTTGCAGATCGTGCGCCAGCAGCGTCAGGGCATGGGTTTCGCATCCAGCGTCAAACCATAGACCGGATGCGGCGCGGTACATCGCCCGGTAAATGCCCGGTTTCTTATCGCCAGCCGCCGCGTGCGCCCACTCGTTGCAGTAAGCGGCTTTGCGATCCGTTCCGCGAAACTCATCGACCAGCCACCAGCCCATATAGCCGGCGACGCGCCCGCCGTCGAGCGCGACGACGCCGGGGCAATGCTCGGGAAACATGCCCGAAAGGTATTCGACGACCCGGTCAGGCGACTCCATGGCGTCGGGCAGAATCGGTACCGAGGCGCGCAGCCGCTTGAAATTCTCGACGAACAGCGCCGCCATCTCGGGCAGGTGTTCGGGCTTATAGGACGTGATCTGCATGATCGTCCCTTTCACGACGCGGCGCTTGCCGCGTCAGTAGCCGAGTTCGCGCTTGAGCCGGTTGAGCAGTGGGCGATTCTCGACGTAGCGTTCAAGATTCTCGGCAAAGACCGCCGCCGCTTTCTCATGATAGACCGCCGTGTTGCCGGAAACATGCGGGCTGATGATGACGTTGTCGAAGTTCCACAATGGGCTTGTCGAGGGCAGCGGCTCTTCTTCGAACACGTCGAGCGCCGCCCCGGCAATCCGCCCCGCGGCGAGCGCCGAAATCAACTCATCTTCGTCGACAACCGCGCCGCGCCCGACGTTGATCAGAATTGCCGTCTTTTTCATCGCCTTGAAGACGTCGGCATTGATCTTGTGGCGGGTGGTTTTGGTCAGCGGCGCGGTGACGACGAGATAGTCGCACTCCTTCGCCATCGACGCCGTCGCTTCGGGGGGATACAGGCGCAGCGGAATTTCGCCCTGTGGGTCGCCCGTCCCCGGCTCGTAATATGAGTCGGTGTCCGCCGGGTGCATGACATCGCGCTTGGTCGCCAGCACCTTCATGCCGAGGCTGTCGGCGGCGCGCGCCAGCACGCGCCCAATCACGCCGAAGCCGACGATGCCGACAGTCTGACCGCGCATCGGGTACGGCGAGAACTGCTTGTGGCGTTCCTTCGGCCACTCGGCTTTCGCTTTGAGTTCAATGAACTTGAGCAGCCTGTAGTTGAACGCCAGCATCATCGCCAGACAGTATTCGGTCATCTGTGAAGCGTGGACGCCGCTGGCGGTCGTCACTTCCACGTCTTCCGCCTGAACGATCGGCTCTTTGACAGCGTGGTCGACGCCGGCGCTGTGGAGTTGTATCCAGCGCATACGGGGCGCTTGCGCCGGGTTCGGAAAGATGCCCCCCGTATACAGGACTTCCGCATCCGCCCATGCGCGTTCGGGCACGTTCGGGAAATGTCGCTCGATGCGCAGACGCGGCGAAATTTCGTTCAGGCGCGTCATGATCGCGTCGGAGAAGTCCATCGCCACGACAACGTGGATCAAATCGGTTGTATCAGCCATTCGTTCGTCCTCTCGCGAAATACGCGGACATATTACGCCGCGCGTCTCACGAACGCAACTCCCCGCGTAGCGTCTGCCCTGTGCGCGTGTTAAATTAGCGATAGTGAATGTCAATCTGCCTTTGAGGAGAACATTTCATGGGGTTGATGGATGGCAAGGTGGCGCTCATTTTCGGCGTCGCCAATAAAAACTCGATTGCGTGGGGGATCACCAAGCGGCTGCACGACGAAGGCGCGACGATCCTCTTGAGCTACGCGGGCGAAATGCTCGAAAAGCGCGTCATGCCGCTGGCGCAGGAAATCGGCTGTGACTTTGTGGAACAGTGCGACGTGACCAGCGACGAACAGCTTGACGCGCTGTTTGCCAAAGCAGCCGAGCGCTACGGGCGCATCGACACGCTCGTCCACTGCGTCGCCTTCGCCAACCGCGAAGACCTCGGCGGGCGCTTCGTCAACATTTCGCGCGATGGGTTCAAGCTGGCGCTCGACATCAGCGCCTACAGCTTAATCGCCATGGCGAAGCGCGCCGAGCCGTTGATGACGGAAGGCGGCAGCATCCTCAGCTTGACGTATTACGCCGCCGAGAAGGTCATGCCGAAATATCACGTCATGGCGGTCGCCAAAGCCGCGCTCGAAACGATCACGCGCTATCTAGCGAACGACCTCGGACCGAAGGGGATTCGCGTCAACGCCATCAGCGCCGGACCGATCAAGACGCTGGCGGCGGCAGGTGTGCCCGGATTCCGCTTGATGCTTAAGTACTCGGAAAAGGCGTCGCCGCTGCGCAAGCTGGTGACGCAGGAAGAAGTCGGCAGCGCGGCGCTGTTCCTCGCGTCAGATCTGGGCGCGTCGGTGACAGGCGAAGTGATGCACGTCGACGCCGGCTTTAACGTCCTCGGCATGACGCTGACCGAAGAAGAACTGACGCAGCTTGACTAAATGACCGACAGCGCGAGCATGGTGTCTGTGCTGTTCGGCTTGGGCGCGGCGCTGGCGTGGGGCGTCGGCGATTTCAGCGGCGGCGTCGCCTCGCGCCGCGTGCCGGTTTTCATTGTCCTGCTGTTTTCGCAAATCGCGGGCGTCCTAGGACTGCTCGCACTCGCCGCCGCGACGGGTGAGCGGCAGCTCACGCTGGCGAACGCACTGGTCGGCGCGTGCGCGGGGATCTCCGGCTCGATCGGGCTGCTGGCGCTCTACAGCGCGATGGCGCGCGGCTTCATCAGCCTCGTCGCACCGCTCACATCAGTTGTCGGCACGGCGATTCCGGTCCTGTTCGCCGTGTTCACCGAGGGGCTGCCGGGAACGATGACGATCCTCGGCTTCTTGCTGGCGCTTGCGGGCATCTGGTTGATATCTCGCCCCGGCGGCACGGATCGCGCGACGCCATCGCAGGCGCTCGCGCTGGCGGTTGGCGGCGGGATCGGCTTTGGTCTGTTGTACATCTTCATGGGGCAAATCGAAGGTGAAGGCATCTACCTGCCGCTGTCGGCAGCGCGCTTCACGACGATCACCCTGACCGTGCTCTATCTGCTCAAGCGCCGTCAGCTCCAGCCGCCGCCGGCGAGAGTTTTGCCGATCATCATTTTGTCGGGGATCGTCGACGCGGCGGGAAACGCGTTTTTCGTCCTGTCTGAACAGGCGGGCAGGCTCGACATTACCACCGTATTAAGTTCGCTGTATCCGGTTGTGACTGTCGGGCTGGCGGTGGTCGCGCTCAAGGAACGCTTGCAGCGCGCGCAGGGAATCGGCGTTCTGCTGATCCTATTCGCGATTCCGCTGATTGCGTTGGTGTGAACTACTACCCGTTCTCGTCGGTTTCAACCTCACCCTGCTTGCTTCGCAAGCCGTCCCTCT
>JAEVZT010000334.1 GCA_023392115.1 Chloroflexota bacterium | reverse complement strand
GTTACAAGACGACGATTCAGGTAGATGTGCAGCCTGTGACGATCAACACGAGCGCACGCAACCTGCTCGACACGCTCAACTTGAACCGCGCGCAGTCGCTGTCGGCGTATGACGTGCTCTCGAACGATCCTTACCGCCTACCCGATGATCAGGAAGCGACGGCAATGACCTATGTCTTCGTCGCCGGCGAAACGAATCCCTTTCTGGAGAGCCTGCCGACGATCGTCGAGGGGCTTGACGTGATCGTAATTCAGGGCGGGCAGGCGATCATCATCACGTTCCTCTCCGACGTGCAGACGTATGAACAGAACTTCCCGGTATTCCAGAGGTTTCTGAATGATCTTGAGTTTTAAGCGATTCGGACTGCTTGCCGCCATCGTGCTTGCCCTGCTGATCGCGCGTCCGGCGGCAACACAGCAGGAAGGTTTCGACCTTGAACGCATCCAGCGCGCGACGGTGTTCGTCATGCAGGCGAGCAACATCGGCGGACAACTGATCGTCCGCTGCGTCGGGTCGGGCACGATCGTCAGCAGCGACGGCTTGATTCTGACCAACGCCCACAGTGTCGTTCCCGGCGAAAACTGTCCCGGCACGACGCTCATCATCGCGCTCAATGTGCGCGCCAACGACCCGCCAACGCCGATCTTTCAGGCAGAGATTGTGCAGGCAAACGCGGGGCTTGACCTCGCCCTGCTGCGCGTGACGCGCCACAACGACGGACGGATCGTCGAAAGTGGCTCGCTCGCCCTGCCGTTTGTCGAACTTGGCGACTCCGCCAGCGTCAATCTTGACGAGACGATCACCGTTGTCGGCTACCCGTCATTTGGTGATGACCCGCTCGCGGTACAGCGCGGCACAGTCATCGGCTTCGTCGCCGAGCCGAGCGGCGGCAGCAAGTCGTGGATCAAGACGGGGATGGACATTCCCGGCACAATGTCCGGGGGCGGTGCTTATAACTCGCGCGGGCAGTTGATCGGCGTGCCGACGACAGCCCCGGTCACGGCGACATCACCTGAAGCGCGCTGCCTGACGCTTCAGGACAGCAACGGCGATGGGCTTGTCAACAGCAACGACGTGTGTGTGCCGGTCGGCGGGCAGATCAACTCGCTGCGCCCATCGAACTTCGTCCGACCGCTGCTGCGCGCGGCGTCGCTCAACCTGTCGCTCGAAACCATGACGACCTTTTTTGAAGCGCGCACGTCGTCCGGCACGCCGACCTTCAGCCGCCCGTTCTTTTCGCCATCGGTGAATGAAGCGGGGATGCCGTCCACGGTCGTCCGGAGCCTGCCGACCGGCAGCGACAGCTTGTACCTGTTTTTCACCTATGACAACATGACGCCGGAAACCGTCTACGAAATGCGCGTGACGATTCAGGGCGTCGTCAACCCGACCTTCAGCCTGTCGCCTGTTCGCTGGAGCGGCGGACGAAGCGGCTTATGGTACATCGGCGCGACAGGACAGCCGATCCCGAACGGCGTCTATGACTTCATGCTGTTCATCGACGGCGTGCCCGCCGACAGCGCGCGCTTGCTCGTCGGCGGCGCGCCCGAACCCGTCCCCGAATTCAGCGACATCGTCTTTGGCGTCGAAGACCTGCGCGGCAACCTGTTCGGCGCGGGCTTCGTCCTGCCAACCGGCAGCACTGCGAGCGCCCGCTTCATCTACCGCAACATGGTCGACGGTACGGACTGGACGGCGATCTGGTACTACGAAGGCAGCGAAGTCTACCGCGAAAACAATGCGTGGGCGGGCGGCGCGAACGGCACGCAAACGATCCGCATTCAAGACCCCGGCGGTCTGCTGCCGGGCAGCTACAGCCTCGCCCTCTACATCGGCGATCGGCTCGCCGCCACGTCAGATTTCACGCTGGCGGGCGCGCAGGATGGCGCGCTGGCGCGTATTTTTCAAAACACGCATTTCACGACCGCCGACAGTCAGGCGGAAGCGTTGACGGCAGCGCCCATCCAGACGTTTTCCGCCGGAACGGAATCGATCTACGCGCTGTTCGACTGGTCACAGATCAGCCCCGGCACGCTTTGGACGCTGCGCTGGGCGGTCGATCAGGAGGTGTTCTACCAACAAACGCGCCCGTGGAACGGCGCTGAAAGCGGTGAGGATTACCTGCTCCGTTTGTCCGCGCCGGGCGGTCTGCCGGACGGCACGTACCGCATGCAGTTGATCGTTAACGGGCTGCTGTTCGGTGAAGCCGAAGCGCGCGTTGGCATCGGTCAGCTGCCGATTGATCGGTTTGCGCAGGCGAGCGGCGTGCAGCTGCGCGGGCAGGTGCTCGACGCGGAGACGCGCGAAGGCATCGCCGGGGCGTCGTTCATCGTCATCAGCGAGGATTTCTCAGCCGCCGAGTTCATGGAAGCGTGGTCGGAGACACAGGTCTATGCATCTGCCGTTACCGACCGCAACGGGCGCTTTCAGGTCGAGCGGTTGCTTCAGCCGAACGTGCTTTACAGCGTCGTCATCTACGCGGAAGGTTACTTGCCAATCATGGCGGATGCCATCGAAGTGACAAGCAGTACCAGTGTTGTCGATGCGCCCGTCTACATGACGCGGGACTGAGCGGCAAAACAATGGCAGCGAAAGAGCGCCTTGACATCCTGATTTTTGAGCGCGGGCTTGCGCCAAGTCGTGAAAAAGCGCGAGCCATGATTATGGCGGGCGAAGTGCTCGTCGGCGGGCAGCCTGTTGATAAAGCCGGGACGCGCGTCGCGCTCGACGCCGAGGTGACGATCAAGGCAAAGCCGCGTTTCGTCAGCCGGGGCGGCGATAAGCTTGCGGCGGCGCTCGACGCGTTCCCCCTCAACGTGACTGGACGGGTATGCGCCGACGTCGGCGCGAGCACCGGCGGTTTTACCGATGCCCTGCTCCAGTACGGCGCGGCGAAGGTCTACGCGCTTGATGTCGGTTACGGACAGCTTGCCTATTCCCTTCGGCAGGACGCGCGCGTCGTCAACATCGAGCGGACGAACGCGCGCTACGTCGAAACGCTGCCGGAGCGCGTCAGCGTCGTCACGATCGACGCCTCGTTCATC
>JAEVZT010000224.1 GCA_023392115.1 Chloroflexota bacterium | reverse complement strand
CCGCCCGCAGATCTTCGACTACGTCGGCGGCGAAGTCGAGATTTACGCCGAGATGAATACGCAGGACATGCAGTACTTCCAGCTTCAGGACGGGCAGGGCTTGAGTCCGGCGCAGTGGGTCGATATGGGCGGCGAGCAGCGGGAATTCGACCCGTCGCAGCCGATCGCCACGTGGAACACCGCCGGGCTTGACGGCTTGTACAGCCTGCGTCTGGTCATGGTCTTGAATGACAACACGCGCGACAGCGACTCGCTGCAAGTCACCGTCGACAACGTCGCGCCGTCGGTCGAGCTGCATTCGGTCGAACCGGGCAAGGTGTATCGCTGGCCCGGCGACGAATTCGTCGCACTCGAAGCGACTGCTCGCGACAACCTGATCATTCAGCGTGTCGAGTTCTACCATAACGGGCAGCTGCTTGGCGCGGACGAGACTGCGCCCTATGGCTTTGAGTGGCGCATCGAAGGACCGGGGACGCAGACATTCACGGCGTTCGCCTTTGACGCGGTCGGCAACCAGTCGAGTCATCAACTGACCGTCGACATCTTGCGCGCGGGGTCATAACGGCAGGGGTAACAATCACTCTCCAAATGCTCACCTTCCATTCGGGTTGTTCTTGACGTGAGGCGTTTTAATGCCGTACGGACTGAATACTCACTGGAATTGAGGCATCTCAACAATGAAGTACTCTGGATTTCTCGCGCGCTTCGTGCTGATACCGCTGGCGGCGCTCGGCATTCTCGCGTGGTTCGACGCCCGGCGCGGAAAGAAGCTGCCAGCGCAGCTTGCAGCACTGCCCCCGGGGGCGGTGCTGGCGGCGCACGTCGGCATCGCCGTCGCCTATACGACCCCTTGGGATAACTACTTGGTCGCCACGCGCGTCTGGTGGTACGACCGCAAGCTCGTCAACGGCAAGGTGATCGGCTATGTGCCGGTCGAGGAATATGGCTTTTTCATCCTTCAGACCCTGCTCACCGGCATGTGGGTATTGACGATGGCGCGCCATGTTCCCGCGGACAATGCGTCGCCGAAGCATCCGCTGCGCGTGCGCGCCGGACTGACGCTCGGCGTGGGCGCTGTCTGGCTGTGGTCGGTCTTTACCCTGCTGCGCGGCAAGCAGTCGCGCACGTACTTGAGTTTGACGCTCGCATGGGCGCTGCTGCCGATCATGCTGCAAGTCGCGTTCGGCGGCGACATCCTGTGGCAGCACCGTAAGCTCGTCGCGCTCGGCATTATTCCGGCGACGCTCTACCTCGGCGCATCCGACTCGGTTGCCATTGGCGCGGGCACGTGGACGATCAACCCCGAAAAGACGGTCAACGTCGATCTTGGCGGCAGGCTGCCGCTCGAAGAGGGCATGTTCTTCCTGCTAACCAACACGTTGATCACGCTGGGAATGATATTATCATTGTCAAAGGGGAGCGCGCGTCGCATCCCGGCAACGATTCGTCAAGTTCTTGGCATCAAAGAAGCTTAAACGCAGACAAGCATTGAAGAGAAAGCGATGACTGATGGCATCAACACTCGATAAAGTGACAGCGTTTGTCACGCGAGAAACCACCACTGAACGCGAACTGCTGGTCTTTCAACACCCGACCGCCGGCATTCAGCTTCCCGCCGGGACTGTCGAAGCCGGGGAAACGATTGAGCAAGCCGTCCTGCGCGAAGTCGCCGAAGAAACCGGGCTGACCGATGTCGAGATCGTCGACCGCTTCAGCACGATCGACCCGGCGCTTGCAGAAGACGAACGCGTCCTGACTCAGGAAGCCGTCCTGCAGACCTCGCCCGGTGACGAGGCGACGCTCGTCAAGGCGGTCATGCTCCGGCGCGGGATGGTCGTGCGCGTCCTCGCCGCCGAAGGCAAATACGTTCGCGTCACTTATCCTGAATACGCCCAGCGCGGCGGTGAATTGATCACCGTGTCGGCGCGTACCGGCTGGCTGCCGGTGAAAGTCCTGACCGGTGAGGTGCAGCGTCACCTGTTTCATCTGACGACAACCGCGCCAACTGAACATCACTGGACGAAGGACGCTGACGGTCACCAGTTTTCGCTGTTCTGGGTGCCGCTGTCGCAAGACCCGGGCTTAACGCCGGCGCACGATCGCTGGTACCGCGAGGTGCGCGATCAGCTTCGCGCGTCGTGAACGGCAGGCACGTTTGATTTGCCCCGTCCTCCCATCCCGAATGATCGCCCGCGTCGCGCCGGTTGATCGCCTGATCTACGGCATCGTCGGCGCGTGGGTGCTGGCGATGATCGGCGTGCCGATCCTGCGCTGGGTCTTCGGCGACGGAGCGCTGCCCTACGGGGTGGCGGTTGGCGTGCTGCTTCAGGTGATCGCCGTGCTGGTGATCCTCATCCACGCGTGGGGCGCGCGCCGTACGCTGCTGACGGTGACCGTCATCATCGCCGCAGCGTGGTTTGTCGAATTTGCAGGACACACCACCGGCTTCCCATTCGGCGCATACGGCTATACCGATCGTTTGCAGCCGCAGTTGGGCGGCGTCCCGCTGCTGATCCCGCTGGCGTGGCTGATGATGCTGCCGCCGGCATGGGCGGTCGCGGACAGGATGGCGCGCCGGTTCGGTGGCTGGCGCGGAAAACTCGCCTTTGTCGCCGCCAGCGCGATCGCCTTCACCGCGTGGGACTTGTTCCTCGACCCGCAGATGGTCGCATGGAATCTGTGGGTTTGGGACGAGCCGGGCGCGTTCAGCTATTTCGGCATCCCGTGGAGCAATTTCCTCGGTTGGTTGGCGGCGTCCGCCGCCATAACGGCGATCGTCGCACGGATCGCGCCGCTGCGCCGTGTGCCCGCCCGCCCGCTGATCATCATCTACGCTATCACGTGGGGGCTGGAGACGATCGGGCAGTTGTTCTTCTGGATGCTGCCCGGTTCGGCGCTCGTCGGCTTCGCGGCGATGGGGCTGGTGCTGCTGGTCGCGTGGCGGTCGCGCCGTGACTGATCAACTGCTGCCGACGCTCATCTGGACGGCGATCGGCTTCCTGTCCGGTTCGCTGATGCTCGGCTACTGGCTCGGCAGGCTGGCGCTCAAGACCGATGTGCGCGCGGTCGGCGACGGCAACCCCGGCGCGGCGAACGTCATGAAAGCGGGCGGCTGGAAGCTCGGCGTGCTGGCGGTAATCCTCGACGCGCTCAAAGGCGCGATTCCGGTCAGTATCGCTCGCTACCTTGTTGGCTTGAGCGGCGTTCCGCTGGTGATTGTCGCCCTGTCGCCGGTCGTTGGTCACGCCTACTCGCCGTTCCTCAAGTTTCGCGGCGGCAAAGCGGTTGCCGTCAGCTTCGGCGTGTGGATGGCGCTCACGCTCTGGGAAGCGCCGACCTTCGGCGGCATCCTGCTCGGCTTGTGGTTCTCGATCGTGGCGGCGTCCGGCTGGGCGGTGCTGCTGGTGATCGTCTGCCTGTTCGCCTACTACGCCCTGACCAACCCCGATCCGGTCATGCTGGCGGTGTTGGCGCTCAATGGCGCGCTGCTGGCGTGGAAATACCGCGC
>JAEVZT010000217.1 GCA_023392115.1 Chloroflexota bacterium | reverse complement strand
ATACTGCCAGCCTCAGCTCGCCGCGGCAGTCTCCGACGCCGCTGTCTTCTCTCGGAAGTAGGCAATCAGCCGGCGGACGTTTCGCTGCTGTGGCGACAGTTCGTCGTCGGGTTCGATCAGCAGGCTTAGCTGGTCGGGATCGGCTATGCCGTCATCGTCAACCGCTGGTGGCAGGTCGGCGCGCTGATTGGTCACGTCGGGCAGCGGCGAGAATGCGATCAGGGCGATCGGGCGGGCAGGCTGCGTTTCATCGGTAACTGTCGAATCATCGAACGGCAGCACCGTAGGGGCTTCATCTTTCGCGGCTGTATCGGGCGGAATGACAGGACGAGGGGCAGGCGGCGTGGCGATCGGGCGAGCGCGCCGCATCAGCGTGCCAATGCCGATCCCGGCGACGATCACGAGGAGAAATCCTGCCAGCGCAAGCAGAACGTAAGCCTGCATGTGATGCCCTCTGTGTCTGTACGTTGCTTAGTTTTCATCATACGGACGTTTGGACGAGGGCAGCATGAAGCTTGAGTTTGTATTTGGTTAGAGGCGGTGGGGAAAGGGAGCACAGCAGGTCGCTGCGCCCCCGAAAGCACTCATGTAGTTGGACGGTTGAGGTGTAAACGGTCTGCGCGGTTAGCTCACGCCGCCGGACTTTTGTAGTTTTGCCCACTCGTCCTTCAGCGTCACCGTTCGGTTGAAGACGAGCTTGTCAGCGGTCGAGTCCGCATCGACCGTAAAGTAACCAAGGCGCTCAAACTGGTAGCGCGTTTCCGGCGCTGCACCGCGAACGCTCGGTTCGACGAACGCGCGCTCGATTACCGTCATCGAGTTGGGGTTGATGTAGTCGAGGAACTCCTTGTCGTCGTCCATATCAGCGGGATCCGCCACCGTTAGCAGGTAGTCGTACAGCCGCACTTCGGTTTCAAGGGCGTGCGCGGCGCTCACCCAATGTAGTGTCGCCTTGACTTTGCGCCCATCGGGCGAGTCGCCGCCGCGAGTTGCCGGGTCATAAGTGCAGCGGAGTTCGACGATGTTGCCGTCAGCGTCCTTGATGACGTCCTCGCACTTGATGAAATATGCCGCGCGAAGCCGGACTTCACGCCCCGGCGCGAGACGGTAGAACTTGTTCGGCGGGTTCTCCATGAAGTCTTCCTGCTCGATGTAGAGCACGCGCGAGAACGGCACTTTGCGCGTCCCGGCGTCCGGGTCTTCCGGGTTGACCATCGCCTCGAATTCTTCGACCTGATCTTCGGGATAATTCGTCAGTACGATCTTGAGCGGGCGCAGCACCGCCATTACGCGAGGGGCTGTCTTGTTCAAGTCCTGACGGACGAAGTGTTCGAGCATTTGAATGTCGACGATGCCGTTCGACTTCGAGACGCCCGTCTGGTCAGCCATATCGCGGATCGCTTTCGGCGTTACGCCGCGCCGCCGCATGCCGGACAGGGTCGGCATACGGGGGTCATCCCAGCCGCGGACGATCCCTTCCTGCACCAGCCGGAGCAGCTTGCGCTTGCTCGTGATGGTGTAGGTTAGGTTGAGGCGCGCGAATTCAATCTGCTGCGGGTGGAAGATACCAAGCTGGTCGATAAACCAGTCGTAGAGCGGGCGGTGATCCTCAAACTCGAGCGTGCAGATCGAGTGCGTGATGCCCTCAATCGAGTCGCTCTGCCCGTGCGCCCAGTCGTACATCGGGTAGATGCACCACGCATCGCCTGTGCGCGGGTGGCTGGCGTGTAAGATGCGGTAGAGTACGGGATCGCGCAGGTTCAGGTTGGGCGAAGTCATGTCGATCTTAGCACGCAGGACGCGCTCGCCCTCTTTGAACTCGCCCTTGCGCATCCGCTCGAACAGGTCGAGGTTTTCTTCGACCGATCGATTGCGGTACGGGCTGTCTTTGCCCGGTTCGGTGAGCGTGCCGCGATGCTCGCGAATTTCTTCCGCCGACAGGTCGTCGACGTAAGCTTTACCGTCCTTGATCAGCTTGACCGCCCACTGGTAAAGCTGCTCGAAGTAGTCAGAAGCGTAACACAGGTTTTCCCACTCGAAGCCGAGCCAGCGCACGTCGCGCATGATGGCGTCGACGTATTCCTGTTCTTCTTTGGTCGGGTTGGTGTCGTCAAAGCGCAGGTTGGTCTTGCCGCCGTACTCGTCGGCGATTCCAAAGTTCAGGCAGATCGCCTTGGCGTGACCAATGTGCAGGTAACCATTCGGTTCCGGTGGAAAGCGCGTGTGGACGCGCCCGCCGAAACGTCCGCTTCGGTTATGCTCGTCAATGATCTCGCGGATGAAATCTGACCTGCTGCTGATACTCTCGCTTTCATTCTGGGCGTGATTTGTCTCTGTTGCCATTACTTGCAACTTCCCATCGTTAACTCATTCTGTCAACACAGTGGGGCTATTGTACCATTACGCCCCTGAAATGAAGCGGGTTGACCACCCTAGAAGTGCGCTCGCATTGAGTCGTCACCATCAGCCGCAAGCCCCCTCCACGTCAATGGCGGTGCTTCGCGCCTACAGGCTGTTGAGTTCCGCCTCGATGTATTCAAGGTCTTCCTGCGACAAGCCGGGGTGAATCGGCAGGCTGAAGACGCGCCGGGTCAGGTCGACGGTCACGGGCAGGTCGAGGTCGCCGTAACCCATCGAGCGGAAAACGGGCTGCGCGTGTACCGGGATCGGGTAGTAGACGCGCGTGCCGACGCCGCGCTCGTTGAGCCGCTTGACCATTGCGTCGCGGTCTGCGCCTTCCGGCGCGACGACCGTGTACTGGTGGAACACATGCCGGTAACCGGATTTGACGACCGGCGGACGCACGGTGCGAATCGCGCCCGACAGGTACGTCGCGTTGGCGATGCGGCGTTCGTTCCATTCGGGAAGCCGCCCGACCTGCACCAGCCCGATCGCGCCGAGGATGTTGGTCATGCGCAGGTTGAAGCCGACGACTTCGTGCAGGTACTGCTCGCTCATGCCGTGATTGCGGATCATCCGACCGAGCCGCGCGAGATGGTCGTCGTTGGTCGTGACCATGCCACCTTCGCCGGTCGTCATGTTCTTGCTCGGGTTGAAGCTGAACGCCGCCATCCCCCAGCCGCCGATCGGCTGCCCGTCGATCGCCGCGCCGTGCGCCTGCGCCGCGTCCTCGACCAGCGCTAACCCGTGCTTGTCGGCGATCGCCTTGATCGCCGGCATGTTCGCTGGATGCCCGTAGAGATGCACAGGCATGATCGCTTTCGTGCGCGGGGTGATCGCCGCTTCGATGAGGGTGGGGTTGATGCAGAACGTCTCCGGTTCGATGTCGACAAACACCGGGCGGGCGTTGACGCTCAGGACGCTTGTCGCTGTCGCGGCGAAGGTGAACAACGGGATAATGACCTCGTCGCCGGCGCTCACGCCGCACGCCAGCAGCGCCAGCGTCAGCGCCGTCGTGCCGTTGGTCGTCGCGATCGCGTGTTTGACGCCGTGAAGTTCGGCAAACGCCTGTTCAAAGGCGGCGACCTTCGCGCCTTGAACCAGCTGCCCGGAGTCGAGCACTTCCATGACTGCCTGCTTCTCGGCGTCGCCGATGAAGGGCTGCGCAATGGCGATTTGTCGTGTGGTTGTCGAGTTAGTCATTGTCTTGTTCCTCAGACGGGGGTGCGTCGACGCGGTTGCCTTGCCGGTCGACATAGCCGATCAAACGCGCGGGATTGCCGGCGACCAGCCCGTAATCCGGCACATCGCGGGTGACGACCGAACCCGCGCCGATCATCGCCCACCTGCCGATCGTGACGCCGCAGACGATCACGCTGTTGGCGCCGAGCGCCGCGCCGGTGCGGACGCGGGTCGGGCTGACTTCCCAGTCGTCGGCGCTTTTCAGGCTGCCGTCGGGGTTGACGGCGCGCGGGCGC
This sequence comes from Chloroflexota bacterium, assembly GCA_023392115.1. Taxonomy (GTDB): domain Bacteria; phylum Chloroflexota; class Anaerolineae; order Aggregatilineales; family Phototrophicaceae; genus Flexifilum. Next base: position 1,118 of record JAEVZT010000217.1, on the reverse strand, counting down.
TTGTCGTTGGTGAAAACGACGTGCGGACCGACGAAGACGCCATCCTCAATCGTGACGCCGTGATACACCGAGACGTAATTCTGGATTTTGACGCGGCTGCCGATTTCGACGCCGGCGTCGACGAATACGCCGCGCCCGATGACGCATTCCGCGCCGATGCGCGCGCCCCGGCGCACGTGGACGAGATGCCACAGGCTCGTGTCCTCGCCGATCGTCACATCATCTTCGACCGTCGCGCTTGGATGGATGTAGGTCAAGGTTGGCTTTCCTTCGGGTAAGTGCCGGTGCGTTTGCCGCTGCCAAAACCGACGCCGGCATAGCTGAACCCTGCCGCTTCGGCGGCTGCGGCGTCAAAGACGCGGCGACCGTCGACGATGATCGGCGTTCTGAGGGCGGTTCGCAGCTGCGCCAGATCGAGCCCACGGTACTCTTGATGCTTGACCATGAAGATCGCTGCGTCACAGCCCGCGATCGCATTGTAGATATCGCCTTGATACGGCTGCACCCACGGGTCGTGGATGACATAATCGATGCCGAGCGCGTCGAAGCGCTCCGCCAGCACCGCCGATGGGCTGTTGCGCGTGTCGTCGCTGTCCTCTAGGTAGGCGTAGCCGAGAATAGCAACGCGGCTGTCCGAACGCAGCGCGTCGGCGTCCTTGAGCGCGCGGACGGTCAAATCCGCCATGTGCAGCGGCATGCTGTCATTGACGTGGCGCGCGGCGGGGATCAGCTGCAGCGGAATGTCCGGTGTGACCGCCGACGCCAGCAGCCACGGGTCTTTCGGGATGCAGTGACCGCCGACGCCCGCGCCGGGCAGCAGCATCTGCCGACCGGGGCTCTTGTTGACCAGTTCGCGCACGCGCCACACGTCCGCGCCGACCGCCTCGCAGATCATGGCGACTTCGTTGGCGAAGGCGATCTGCACGTCGCGATAGGCGTTTTCCGCCGTTTTGACGACTTCCGCCGTGATCAGGTCGGCGGTGTCCAGCTCGCCGCGCACGACCTGCCGGTAGAGCGCGACCATTGCCCGCGCGGTTTCCGGCGTCGACCCGCCGCATACGCGGCTCAGGTTGATCAGATTCGAGATCAGCTTGCCCGGCATGACCCGTTCCGGGCAG
>JAEVZT010000153.1 GCA_023392115.1 Chloroflexota bacterium | reverse complement strand
GGTCGGTACCGATGAACGCCATCGCCTTGACCGCCGGGACGTTGAGGCTGTTGGCGAGCGCGTATCGTACCGCCTGCGGTCCGCGGAAGGTGCGATCGAAGTTGATAGGCGTGTACGACGGGTTTTCAAACGTCGTCGGCACGTCCCAGATGACGGTCGCCGGAGTGTAGTAGTCGTGCGTCCCGTTGCGTTCGACGCCTTCGAGCGCCGCCGTGTAGACGATCGGCTTGATCGACGAGCCGGGCTGCTGCCACGTGAAGACGTTATTCACCTGCCCGTCGATGCTGTCGTCGCGGAAGTCGGGGCTGCCGATCATTGCGCGGATCGCGCCGTCGCGCGGGTCGGTCACCATGATCGCGCCGGTATTGACGCCGGTATTCGCCAGCGCCCGCACCTGCGCGACCAGCGCCGCCTGCGCCGTCTCCTGCAAGCGCGGGTCGAGCGTCGTGCGGATCGTGAAACCGCGCCGGAACATCTCGGCAGTGCCGAAGTTCTGCTCGACAATCGACTGGATGTAGTTGACGAAGTGCGGGTAGCGCACCGTGAACGTGCGCGGCGTGTAACTCCGCGTCTCGACGCGCGCCTTGTCGAGGACGACGCGTCCGGAGCGCAAATCCTGCTCGGTGACGCAGAACGGCGTCTGGTCATACGGCGCGTGCTGGAACTGGATGCAGCCCACGTCCGCCATCAGATTGAGGACGACATTCATGCGGTCGATCGCCGCCTGCCGGTTGATAACCGGGTCGTAGCGTGCTGGCGCTTGCAGCAGACCGGCGAGCATCGCCGCTTCGGGCAGGTTGAGGTCGCCGGCGCTGTGTCCGAAATAGAACTGCGATGCCGCTTCGACGCCGTAGGACTGGTTGCCGTAGAAGAATTCGTTCAAGTACAGCTCAAGGATGAAGTTCTTGTCGTAGCGCCGCGCGATTTCGGCGGCGACCACCAACTCTTGCAGCTTGCGCTCGGCGGACACGGTCGTGTCCTGCAAGATCAGGTTGCGGGCGATCTGCTGCGTCAGCGTGCTCGCGCCCGACTGGATTTCGCCCGCCGAAACGTTCTGGATGAACGCGCGGGCGAGGGCGATGGGATCCCAGCCGGGGTCATCGTAGAAGCGTTCGTTCTCGGTCGAGATGACCGCGTGGATCATCTCCGGCGCGATTTCGCTTAACGGAATGGTGTCGCGCGCGCCACCGCTGCGGCTCGTCAGCACGGCAATCTCGCTGTTGTCGGCGGCGAGGATGCGCGCCGTCTGGAACTGCGGCTGGTAATTCGCCAGCGCGGCGATCTCGTCCTGCCACGGGCTGGCAAGGCTGTTGTAATACAGCACGCCGACGACGACCAGACCGGCGAAGATCAAGAAGAGCACGCCGAGCGCGATCGCGCCGAAGATCGCCGCCGTCTGCAACGTGCGCCGCCGCTGCTGCTCCTGCACCTGCTGGACAACCGGGGACGCCGGTCGATCCTGATACGAGGGGGGCGCGTCCTCGGCGGGGGCGGGCTGCTGCTGCGGTGTTTGCACGGGCGACGCGACGTAGTTGTAAGGCTGGTTCGGAACGGCGGGCGTCGGGACGGTTGCCTCGTTGACCGGCTGGGACGCGATCGTCGCCTCGCTGAAATTCGATGGCGTGACCGGCACGGTGCGCTGCGAGTTCGGGTCGTCCATGAAGACCGCGCGCGCGCCGGGGATAGTATAGTCGAGGTCGTTGACGGGAACGTTGCGTGGGATAAAGCCTTCATCGCTGATCGGCGAGGTCGGGATTGTGCGGTCGCCGACATCCTGCTGGAGCGGCGGGGCGGTGTCGAACGTTTTCTCCCCCGCCCGGGCTTTCGCCAGCACCGGCGGCACGGCGACGACCCAACCCCCGTTTTCGTAGCGATACCATGTATTCGTCTCGACGCCGAGCATCCACCAGACCTGATTGTCGTCGAGCACCATCTGACGGCGCAGCTCGGATTGAAGCTGCTCGCGCGTCATCTTGCCCTCATGGTACTGCGCGCGGAGAGCGTGAATGTTTTCCTCGGCGGCGCGGTAGCGTTGGGCAAGCTGTTCTTCTTGGGGCGTTAACGGCGACTCGGACGGCGCGAGTATTTCGACCTGCTGGCGCGCGATTTCCGCCGGATCGGTAACGCTGGTCGCCTCCGGCACAGGCGTCGACTGCTGTGGCTGTGTCGCCCCGTCGTCGACTGCTGGCTCGGCTTCCCGCGCCTGAAGCTGCTCAAGCTGGCGGCGAGCGTATGCCGCCGGATCGTCCGGATCAGCAGGTTCGGCGGCGGCTTCCTCAGCCGGGGCGGCTTGCTCGAGCGCGCCGACCGGCGGGTTGTCGACGAGGCTCGCCAGCGCGATTAGTTCGCTCATGCTGAACGTGTCGTCGTCGATCACGTCTTCGTCGCCCGCGGCGCTGGTTTCCGACGCGCTGTCGGTCGCTTGCGGCTGCGCGCCTTCGCCGTCGAACGGCAGGACTTCGGCGGGCGCTTCGGCAGAGTCTTCAGCGGCGGCTTCCGTCACGGCGTCGCCGTTTACGTCGGCGTCGGCGTCGTAAGTGGTTTCGTCCGGCGCGGGCGTATGCCAGCCACCGCTCTTGGCAACGCTCGCCGCCTCCGTCTCGACAGACTTTCGCGCCTCTTCGGCTTCGGCTGCTGTCTCAGTTGGCAGTCGACGCCAGCCGGCGCTGGCTTTCGACGACGAACCTTCGGGCGCGCGCCAGCCCTCGCGCTGCGGCGGCGTTTCCGCCGGCTTGCGCCAGCCGCTGCCGCCGTTGGACTGCTCCGGTTTCTTCCACCCGCCGCCCTGCGGCTCGTCGGATTTGAAAAAGAAAAGGTGATCGAGCATCACCACATCCTTGGATCAACTGGAATGTTGGAAGTTTTTAACATTGACATTATACAGCAAAACGAGGGGACATGCCGCAGCACAGGCGAAGGGTTGCCCGTTCAGTGGAGAGGCGTAGGCGTTGTGGAACTAACGACCGGGGGTCAGGGTATCGTAGCCTTCACGTCCCTGCACGCGGCGGATGGCGCATTCCGCTTGATCGAGCGAGTTTTCCAGCTTCAGCGGCTTGTCGGCGTCGGTGTCGCGGTTGGCGAGCGCCGCATCGATGGCGCTGGCGATGTTCAGGCTTTTCAGGCTCAGGGTGTCGTCATCTTCAGCGTGCGCAAGCTGCTGTGCCGCGGCGCTATCTGATCCACCTTCGAGCGTGACGAGGATCACGCTGACATTGTCCTCGCCGCCGCGCTCGTTCGCCAGATCGATCAAGTCCTGACTGGCGACGTCAGGATCAATGTTCTTGGTGACGATCCGCGCGATTTCCGGCGCTTTGACGTGACGGGGAAGACCGTCCGAACACAGCAGCAGCCGATCGCCGGGTCGCAGGTGCGCCTCATAAATGTCGATGTCGACGTCTTCATGCTGACCGAGCGCGCGGTAGAGGACGTTGCGCATCGGGTGTTCTTCCGCCTGTTCCTGTGTCAGATGCCCGGCGGCGACCAGCGCTTCGACAAAGCTGTGATCGGCGGTGATCTGGGTGATCCGCCCGCTGTTCCCGTCGACGAGATAGGCGCGGCTGTCGCCGACGTGGGCGACGATCGCGCTGCCGCTGCGGACGAATGCCATCGTCACCGTCGTGCCCATGCCGCGCAGTTCGGGGTTGGCGGCGGCTCGGCGGACGATGTTCAGGTTGGCGGAACGAATGGAGTCGGACAGCCGCTGGACGATCATATCGTCGTCAAGCGATTGGAGCGCCGGCTGCTTCGCCTGATCGGGCAGGATCATCTCGTCCTGAACCGCTTCGACCGCCAGACGACTGGCTTCTTCGCCCGCTGCCGCGCCGCCCATACCATCGGCGACG
>JAEVZT010000104.1 GCA_023392115.1 Chloroflexota bacterium | reverse complement strand
CCCCAAGTCAACACGCCCGTGATCAGCGGGTGGTAGTGCGAGCCATAGTTCGGGAAGACAGACCAGCTCACGTTGTCGGCTGTGTGATAGAGAATTCCGGCGATGACGTTTTTCCCACTGCGGTTGTAGATCCAAACGATGACCATGCGCATGGCAACGGTTTTACCGCTTTGCAACAGCACCCAGTCGAGCGCATTGCCGGTTTGCAGAAAGCCGATGCTGTGCCACGCTGCCCAACCAAGTCCTAGCAGGAAGCTCGCCTTGAGCCAGCCCCAGCGGCGCTGCATCGGGTTCAGCGCGTAAACCGTCCACCCGAGTTCCTCGCCAACGCCGGAAACGAAGTACAGGGCGAAAAAGGCGGGGATTGTTTGGAACGCAACGACGACCCGCTCCGGCAGCGGCAAGCCGGTCAAGCGCATGATGAGAAATGAGGCGAGATACAGGAAGGGCGCTAGCAGCAGTGTGAGCAGATACCAGCGCGGCGAGAGTCTGCGGTAATCAAGCAGGGTTCTAAACAGCGCCTTAACGCCCCTGAACCTGTGCTGCCGGTAGGAGAGAATGGCGGCGGCTGTCATTGGAACAAACGCCGTCAGCGCGCTTGCCGGCAGATTTACAGGAAGCGGCAGCTTGTTCTCGCCGACGAGCCAGAGAGGTAGAGAGAGGATGCAGACCAGTACGAAGAAGCTGAACGGCGAACGGGTAGTCGTCAGCGGTCGCGTTCCTGTTCCAGACATGCGGCTTCTCTCCTCATTCGGTTCACGGACACGCCAAGACGAAGAGAGCGAGAACGTTCGTATTCTATTCTGGAACGAGAACGCCTGTAAACCTGTCCATTAGATCGACTGCTCGCGGCTCAAGAGGCGCGAGAGCAGCAGCGCGAACAGCGCCAGCCCGATCAGGATCAACCCTGTCCAGATCGCCGCGTCGATGTCGCGCTCGATCATGTTGTAGATCAGCAGCGGCATGGTTTGCGTGCGCCCCTGAAGGCTGCCAGCGAACAGGATCGTCGCGCCGAACTCGCCGATCGCGCGCGCCCAGCACAGCACCATGCCCGCGCCGAGCGAGCGGCTGGCAAGCGGCAGCGTGATGTAGAAGAACAGCGACAGTCCGCCCGCGCCGTCGACCTTTGCCGCGTCCTCAACCTCTTTGGGGATCGACTGAAAGCCGACCTGCGCCGAGCGAATGAAGAACGGCGCGGCGACGAACGTCTGCGCCATGATGACAGCAGCCGACGTAAACGGCAGGCTGACGCCGATCGCGCTCAGCGTCGGACCTAAGAAGCCGCGCCGCCCGAAGGCGATCAGCAGCGCCAGCCCGGCGACCGCCGGCGGCAGCACGATCGGCAGTTCGACGAGCACACCAATTAACTTCTTGAGCGGGAAGCGCCGCCGCGCTAGCACATACGCCAGCGGCGTGCCGAACAGCGCCGTCAGGGTGATGGTGAACATCGTCGTGATGAAGCTGAGGGTGATCGCGTCGGGGATAGCGGAGCCGGGCACGTTTTCCCACGCCCGGTTTGACACTGCCCGCACCACCAGCGACAGCAGCGGCAGGCTGAGGAACAGGAGCGCGATGACGGCAAACGCCGAAACGGCAGCAGAGCCGAACGAAAAACGGCGGCGTGATGCCTGTGAATTCACTGCGACTGCGTCTCTCGTCTGTAGGTAGGCGCGCATCAAACGTCCAGCAAGGGTTAGTATACCGGATCGGCGTCGGTGACTTCGACAGCGTCCGCTTGAGAAGCGCAGGCGGGGACGAAGTTCCATTTGACCAGCAGCGCTTGACCGGCATCGGACAGGATGTGATCGACAAACGCCTGCGCGAGCGCCGGATTGGTCGGGTTGTCGGTCACGGCGATCGGGTAGTCGGCGATCGTGTTAATCGCGTCGGGGATGGCGATAGCGATCACCTTGTCGGCGATGTCGGGCGTCACGTCGGAGAAGTAGACAATCCCGGCGTCTGCCTCGCCGAGCGCGACCTTTGCCGCCACCTGACGTACATTCTCTTCTTCTGAAACCACGTTCGCCATGAACGCCGTCACGTAGGCTTCACCATAGTCGGGGTCGTCGGCGAGAAGTCCCAACATGGTTTCCGTATAGTCGCGGACGGGGACGGCGGGCGCGGCGATCACCAGCGCCACGTTGTCGGCGGTCAGGTCGTCGATGCCGGTGATATCCGCCGGGTTATCCTCAGGTACGATCAAGACAAGCCGATTCTTGGCGAACGTGCGCGGTTCGCCGGTAATGCGTCCCGCGTCGACGGCAAGCTGCATCTGGCGGTCGTTGGCGCTGGCGAAGATGTCGGCGGGCGCGCCTTCTTCAAGCTGTGCCGCCAAGTCGGACGAGCCGCTGAAGTTGAAAATCACGTTGACGCCGGCATTCGCCGCCTCAAACTCAAGCGCGATCTCCTCGAAAACATTGGCGAGCGAGGCGGCGGCGAAGACGATCAGGTCTTCGCTGTCCTGCGCGTGTATCGGCGTACAGCCGATCATCAGCAGGGTGGCGAGCAGCAGCAGACATGCGGCGTTCTTCATGCGCGGTTCTCCGTGTCGGGATCGTAGGGTGTCATTTCACAGCGGTCGAGCCACTGTAATATCCCATTCAAGTGTGTGATGAGCAGCTCCAGCGTCAGATAGCCGACGCCCGGCTGCGTCTGCGCTCGCTGGTCGAGGAAGCGGTGCAATTCCGTTTGACATGCCGTTTTCTGTCGGCTGACGATGGCGGCGGCTGGCAGGTTAAGCAAGCGCGCGATGTACAGGCGGCTCAGGAATTCGACGCGCACGCGGCGGATGCTCCCCGACGGACGAGGATCGTCGAGCCACGTCATTAAGTGGTCATATCCTGTTGGCGTGAGCGTGTACTCGACGCGCGGCGGCGCGTTTTCCTGCGCCACCGCGCAGCCCGTAATTGACCCCTGCCGTTCAAGGCGCTTGAGGACAGCGTAAAGCTGGCTCGTGCTCAAGTTCCAGACCATGCCGAGCGCGGCGGGGTCGCGGAAGTGTTCGAGCAGCTGGTAGCCGTGCTGTGGCTGCGCCGCCAGCAGACCGAGGATCGTTTCGTCAGGCGTGATTGTACTCATACCCTCTATTCTATACTGGAATAGGGGGTTGACAATGCGTTTAGAAGGATGTCACCCGAAAAAGATGACAGATTCTACACCGCGTTAGACGATGTACGGCGTGCTCGCGCCGGTCTTCGACATACCTTCGGGATCGATCGGCACGTTGACGCACGCCGGCTGCCCGCTGGCAAATGCCCGTTCGAGCGCTGCCGCGATTTCGTCTGGCTGCTCAACATGCTCGCCGTAGCCGCCGAGCGCCGCAACCACGCGGTCGTAGCGCGTCGGCGCGAGCGATGTGGCGACCGCGCGATCCACGCCGAGCATGTTCTTCTGCGGCGTCCTGATCTGACCCCAGCCGGCATCGTTGCCGACGACGGCGACGATCGGCAGGTTGAAGCGGATCGCCGTGTCGAACTCGAAGCCGTTCAAGCCGAACGAGCCGTCACCCTGAATCACGAGCACCTTTTTCTCCGGAAACAGGTGCTTGGCGGCGATCGCGAACGGCATGCCGATGCCGAGCGTGCCGAGCGGACCGGGGTCGAGCCACTGACCGGGGCGGATAACGTCGATGACTTTGGCGCACGCCGACACAATGTCGCCGCCGTCGCCGATGACGATCGTATTCTCGTCGATCAGGCGGCTGACTTCGGCGGCGAAGCGGAAATGATTGGTCGGTGTCGAGTCGATCTGCGTCCACGCGTCCACCTGCGCCGCCTTCGCGTCCTCTTTCGCCCGCATCGCGTCAAGCCACGCGTCGTAACGGACTCCCTGCAAGCCTTCGCTCAGGGCTTCGAGGACGAGGCGCGCGTCGGCGCATAGGGCGACGTCCGCCTGCCGGTTGCGGTTGAGTTCGGCGGCGTCATTCTCGATCTGGATCAGCTTCGCCGCCGGATTCCAGCCTTCCTGACCGTATTTGAGGCGGAAATCGAGCGGCGTGCCGATCAGGACGATGGCGTCGGCTTCGCGCGTCGCCGCCGAGCGCGCCGCTTTGAAACAGTTGGGATGCGTCATCGGC
>JAEVZT010000656.1 GCA_023392115.1 Chloroflexota bacterium | reverse complement strand
CCGCCCCGCTGCCGCCGAGCGCGACTTTGACGTGCCGGCTCGCAAGCTGTGACAGGGCATAGACGCCGAAAGCCGCCGGATCAACCGGAGCTTCCATAAACCACATCAATTCCGGCAGCATGGCGATCAGGTTTGGCTCGACAAGCTGCTCGTAATGTGACGTGCCGTAACGCTGCGCGATCTGGCGAGCGTCGGTGAAGCGGTTCGACTCGTCACCTTGCAGACCGATCGCGAACGTGTTGAAAGGCTTGTTCAGCAGCCGCGCCATGATCGCCGCGATCAGCGCCGACTCGATCCCCGTGCCGAGCAACGCGCCGACCGGCACATCGCTCAATAGGTGGCTGCGCACCGTCTCGACCAGCCGATCGTCGAGCGACGCCAGCAGATCGGCATCCGAGCCGTCACGCTTTGGTCTGTAATGCAGTTCCCAGTACGGGCGCGTGATGACCTCGCCGTCCTCGCACAGCAGCCAGTGTCCGGCGGGCAGCTTGTTAATTCCGGCGATCAACGTGTCGCTTTCGGGGATGCTGTCGAGCGAGAGCAAGTGGTGCATTGCGCGCAGGTTCAGTTCAGGCGTGGAACTGCCGCCGAGCAGCGCCCTCATTTCAGAGGCGAAGGTCAAACCGTCCGCCGTTTGCCGGTAGAAAAGCGGCTTGTGTCCCATCGGGTCGCGGGCGATCAGCAGGCGGCGGCGCGGCACATCCCACAGGGCGAAGGCGAAGATCCCGCGCAGGCGTTTCAAGCTCTCGACGCCGTGCTGTTCGTACAGGTGGATGATGACTTCCGCGTCGGTTTTGGTCTTGAAGTGGTGTCCGCCGGCGAACAGGTGCTGGCGCAGAGCAGGCGCGTTGTAGATCGCGCCGTCGAACACAAGCCAGATCGTCTCGTCCTCATTGGCGATCGGCTGACGCCCGCCCGCGAGGTCAACGATGCTCAGGCGGCGGCTCGCCAGCCCGATCTGGTCGCCGGTGTAGTCGCCGTCGTCGTCGGGTCCCCGGTGACGCAGCGTGTCCGCCATGCGCTTGAGCGCGTCACGCTCAACGCCACCGCGACTCCACCTGCCGCAAATGCCCCCCATACACCCTCACCTTTTTCGTCCTAGCGAGCGAAAGCCAACACGGATGCCCAACATGGCGAAATGAGCGCGGGCGGGACTGTGCGAGGCGAAGCGATCAGCCGTCCCAAACGTAGGCGGCGCGGACGGACTCGACTTCGCTCCGCGTCCGCGCTTCCGACCAGCCCAACTCATGCCGCATGAGGTTGGCGCAGAACGATAGGATTTCCTCGCTTGGCGGCTCTGCCGTGCCGACGTCCGTCCGCCGCAGGATCACGTCCGTCAGCTTGAGCGCCATTTCCAGCCGGACGGCGTGAATGATCTCCGCCCGCAGCAGCGCCAGCGATTCTTTCAGCCGCGTGTCCCCCATAAAGGTGAGCACGCGCCGGTACTCTGAGCCATACGTGCGGATCAGACGCCGCACATTGTCGACGCTCACGCCGATCCCGTCGCGTTTTAGCTCCGCCTGAACGAAGTCGTCGCCCCGCTCAAGTTCGCCGCCGTGCAGCGGCGTCGACGCTGAAACCGACGGGACGAGCTGCCGTCCCCAGCTCTTAAAGACGCGGTCGAGCGTCGTCTGCGCGACGCTGCGGGCTGTCGTCAGTTGCACGCCTTCGACCGAAAACAAGCCCGGCGCGCCTTCCACGGCGTGGTCAATGATGCGCGGGTGCTTCGACAGCGTGAATGTCCCCGCCTGCGCGTTCGCCCGCTTGATCGGCAGCAGCCCGCGATGCACGAAACTGACATCGTCTCGCGTCAGCCGTCCCAATGGAATCGCCCGGTTGAGTGCCGCGAGGAACGAGTCGATCTCGTTTGGGGAAACAGCAAGCGACGACAAATCGCCGTCGTAAGGCAGGTATTCAGTGCCGATCAGCGAGCGCCCGCGCCCCGGCGAGACGAAATAGCGCCATTTCTCCCCGCTGACCGCGACGACGTTATCCTCGAAAAGCTGACGGCGAACGACGAGATTGAGCGCCTTGGTCACTTTGAACGGCGGCGGCTGACCATGCAGCAGCCCCTGAACAAACGGAATCCACGCGCCCGCCGTGTTGATGACGGTTTTCGCGCGGATTTCGAACGTCGCGCCGTCAACGCGATCGCAGACGACAATGCCGCTGATTGCGTCGCCGGCGCGGAGAAGTCCGACGACTTCGGCGTAATTCGCGACTTCAGCGCCCGCGTTGACGGCGGACTGGATGAATGCCAGCGTCAATCGTTCGGTGTTGTGTGCCTGCGCGTTGAAGAATACAAGCCCGCCGGTCAAGCCGCGATCGTCAATGCCCGGCGCGAGCGCGAGCGTTTCGCGCTTCGAGATCAGCCGCGCGTCGGGGATGTGCTTGAGTGGATCGTAGGCGCGGTTGCGGTCGTAGGTCAGCAGATTGTTAAGGCGCACCGCCAGCGACAGGGCCGCCCTTCCGCCGGGGATATGCCCATAGGTCGGCACGAGTACCGGTAGCACATGGACGAGGTGCGGCGCGATCTGGAGCAGCGTCGAGCGTTCGAACACCGACGCCCGCATCCGTCCGACATCGGCGCTTTGCAGGTAACGCAAGCCGCCGTGAATCGTCTTGAGGCTGTTGGCGGACGCGCCCGCGCCGAAGTCACTTTTTTCGACCAGCGCGACCGACAAGCCGCGCAGCGCCGCTTCCCACGCCATCGACGCGCCGTAAATGCCGCCGCCGATGATGGCGATGTCGTAGTGGTTCTGTGCCAGCGTGACGAGGTCGCGTTTCATGTCCGTCCTCGCCGGCGGTTCGCAGCACGCGCGTCGCGTTCGCGGTTCGAATTACGCTTCATGGGTGTGGCAGCTTCCTTGTATGCGATGCAGTCTGCGATGGAATTCCGACAGCGCGCGGCGGACAGTCCTGTCATTCACGCCCCTCGCGGATCAATTTGAGGATGACGGGCGATCCGTAGCGCCGGGTCAAGCCGATGCCGCGGCTGACGCCTTCCATCACCTTCGAAACGACCGGCGATTGAAATGTGCGGTTGATGACCAGCGGCACGAAGAATTCGGCGAAGTGACCGCCGTAGATGAATCCATGCTCGCGGAAGGTGCTGATGAGATCAGCCCGGCGGAAACTGGTGAACATCCGTTCGCTGCTGCCGCGGTTGAGTCCGTAGAGGTACGGAGTCAAGCTGCTGACGCTGTCCGGCTCGGGAAAGTCGACAATC
>JAEVZT010000640.1 GCA_023392115.1 Chloroflexota bacterium | reverse complement strand
CGGCGAAGAGACGTGGAAGCAGGTGCAGGCGGAGTGGAATCGTACCGTTGTCGGCGCGGTCGGGCAGAGCGCGCCTTCCGCCGTCCCGACGATGGCTGCTCCGGCGGCACAATCCACGCAAGCAGGCGCGGCACGCTCGCCCACAGGCACATCGCCGCTGTCGCCGAAAACTGTAGTTGGCATTCGGCGCGGGATGCCCGCCAATGCCGAGCAGATTGCGCGCTTCATCAGTCGCGTGCTTGGGAAAACCGTCGACCGCATGGAAATCATGCTCGCCTTCGGGCAGAAAAGCTACCTGCTGGCGCTCGGCGACCGGGAATCGGTGATTGGCGTCGTCGGCTGGCAGGTTGAGAACCTGATCACGCGCGTCGACGAGCTGTACCTCGACCCGAACGTCCCGCGCGAGCCGGTGATCAGGGCGCTCGTGCGCGCCATCGAGGACGCCTCGCGCGAGCTGCAAAGTGAAGTCAGCTTCATCTTCCTGCCGCAGACGATGCCGCCGCAGATCGTCGAAACCTTTCTCCAGAACGGCTATCAACATTTGAAGCTGAATGAGATAAAATTCCCCGCTTGGCGTGAAGCCGCGCATGAAATGATGACGCCCGAGGTGCAGGGGTTGATCAAACAGCTGAGAACCGACCGGGTGATGAAACCGATTTGAGAGGGGACATGCAGCGCGAAACCAGACAGTTCAGTTCATTTCCGCCGCTCCGCTGGGCGGCGATTCATCCGCGCCTCGCCGCGTGGATCGTGCTCTCGGTCGGGATGGTCATTCTGCTGTTCATCGAAGCGCGCGAAGTCGGTCTGCTGCCGCTTCAATGGCTGGCGCTGATCATCGCCTGCGTGCTCGTCGCCGGCGCGTGCATCTGGATCGTGAGCTGGGAAGACCGCGACGAAGACGAAGACGCCCCTGTCGAAGCCGCCGCCGAGAACAAGACTGACGCCAGCGACACTAAACCCGCCGCGTAGAAAAACACCTCTCCCCACCAACACCCACCAGACCCTCAAAGGGTCTGGCAAGCGAAAAAAGCCCCGGGATCGGGGCTGAACAGCCGGCTTGAGCCGGCTTTGCGCTGTGCCGTTGTCAAACCTCACCCCGTTTCGCTGTGCTCAACCGCCCCTCTCCGTTATGAGAGGGGCAAAGACCAACGATGAATGTCCCTCTCCTTATGGAGAGGGATGGCTTGCGAAGCAAGCAGGGTGAGGTTGAAACAGGCGATCGCGGGGCGCGTTGCGTCTCTACCGCACGTTGAGCGCGCCGATGCCGCCCTCGTAACGGATGCTAATCCGGCGCTCGGCAGTCTCATAGTTCGCCGTTTGCCAGACGCCGCTCTTGCCCAAGAAATCGCCGCCGCCGCTCACACGGGCGAAGCGCGCCGGGACGCTCACATCGCCGATGCCCGCTTTGCCCTCGATGCGCGCCGCAGCGTCTGCCGGCAGGCGCAGGTTGAGCGCGCCGACGCCGCCGTTGATCGTCGCCGTGACCGCCGCGCCCTCGCCGATCTCAAGGTTGATTTCGCCCGTCCCCAGACGCAGCGCCAGCTCGACCGACGCTTCCGCCGGGATAGTGACATCGCTCCTGCCGACGCCGCCGTTGACCGCCGCCCGGTAGGTTTGAGCCGCCGGCAGCGTGAGGATCACCTCGCCCGCGCCGCCGTTGATCGTGATCGCCTGCGTCTTGAGCGCCGACAGGTCGAAGACGCTGCGCCCGACGCCGCCGTTGATGGCGAGGTCGACGGGGATGTTCGGCGTCAAGCCGACATTCCAGCGCAGCCGCTGCCCCGTGCCAATGAAGGCGAAGACGTGGCGGAACCACTCGCCGGCGTCTGCCGACTGGCTCAGGCTGACGACCTTTTCGGTTTCGCCGCTGGAGACGAACTTGATTTCGCCGATGTGCGTGATCTCAGCCTCGAGCAGCATATCTGATGCCGGTTCAAGCGTGTTGATCGTCGTCTCGCCCGCCGCGAGATCGAGCCGGATGCGGGCGCTGGTCGCGCTGCCGAGAGGCTCGCTGAAGTGCGAGATCTTGACGTCTTCCTCGCCTTTCACGCCCAAACTCTTGACGAACTCCGAAATCTGCTCGCCAAGCCGCTCGAACGAAAATGACCACTCAACGTTGTGCTGCTTGTCGTCGTTCTTCTGCTTCTCACTCATGTCGATTCCCTCTCCTCGTCAATTATCGAATTTCCAACCCGCCGGTGCCGCCGTTGTACTCGATGATGATCTGGCGGTCTGACGTGTTGAAGTCTTCAGTTTCCCATGTGCCGCTGTCGCCGATGAAGCGATCTTCCGACCCGCCGATGCGGTTGAAGCCCTGCGGCACGTTAATGCTGCCTGTGCCGACCGACGCGACCACCCGCACCGCCGCGCCATCCGGCACGTCGACTTCCATGCCGCCCGTGCCGCTGCTCAAGAGCAGGCGAACCGCCGCGCCCTCTTCCAGCCGGATCGCGCCGCCGCCGGTGCCAGTTTCGATGCGCGCCTGATACGGCTCATCGACGTTCGGCAGGCTGACCGAAACGCCGCCGGTGCCGGTATTGACATGCAGACTCGTCAACTCAATGGCGTCGAGGTTCAGTTCGCCGCCGCCAACGCCGAGCGTCACGTTCAGGTCGATCGGAACATCCGGTGACACGCCGATCGCCCAGTCGATGTCCTCGTTATTGCCGCCAACCCAGTTGAGGAAGTTAATCGGATTCCACGAGACGTTCTCACCGCGGTTTTCAAGCGTCAGCACCTTGTCGCTGCCGCTGCCTTCGCCGTTGAAGCTGATGTCGCCAACGTACTCGATATCGGCTTCAAACAGGCTGTCTGAACCTTGCAGCGGGTTGACCGTCATATGCGCGATCGACGCGCTCAGGTTGATCCGCGCCGCCTGCGTGTCGCCGAGCGGTTCTTCATACTGCGCCGTCTTGACCTGAACGTTCTGCGCCAGCCCAACCGACGGACCGCCGAGCATGAGGACGATCAGCAGCGCCTACGTGCCGAGGATGATCAGCGTCGAAAGCTGTGATGAGCTGCGCCCGACCAGCAGCGCCAGCCCCAAGCCGATCAGGATGATGGGCCAGAAACGGAAAAGGATAGCCAGATTGGCGTTCGTGAGTACATTCGCCTCACGCAGCAGCCAAACCACGCCGATGGCGATCAAAACGAACGCCCAGAGTGACGGACTACGACGTTCAGACATGGTCATGGTGACGATTTCCCCCTGTTCTTGATGCATTGCTATTGATGAATACGAGGTGCTTCAAGAAAAGTTGCGAATTCGTCAGCCCCGTACCGGATTGGCGCGCTCTCCGTCCGATCGAATTACACAGGACATTTCGCACCTTGTCACCACCGTCGGGCGGCGATAGTATTGCGTGCTGCGTCATCGCAAGAAGGTTTGATGAGGTTTATTGAATGCCACTTTTGAATAGTGAGGAGCCGATTCCCGATCATTTGGCGGACACGGGTCCCGTGCAGGTGATTCGAGATCGACCCGTACCTGCGTGGCGGCGCGTTGTCGGTCTGCTGTGCCTGATCGGTGCTGCCGGGCTGACCGTCGCGACGGCGCTGCTCGTCTTTTCGCCTGAGCCAGCGCCAACGCCTGCCCCGACTGGCGACACAACGCAGATCGAAGCGACGAGCGTCGCTTTTGAGCCAACCGTCACCCCTGTCGTCGAAAATGAAACCGGTGAGAATGAGGAAATCACCGTCAGCGCCCTGCCGACGATCAGCCCGGAACTCGCATCGGCGCTGCTGAGCGCGCCGGTTGCCGCCGTTGAGGTGGATACAGGGCTTGAAGTGTTCCGGCGCGACTTCAGCGCCTTCACGATCGTGCCCGACCGCCCGCGCAGCGAAGTGATTCAGTATGAAATCCAGTCGGGCGACACAATCCTCGCCATTGCCGACCGCTTCGGCTTAGCGCCGGAGTCGATCGCGTGGTCGAACCCGCGCGACATCATCGGCGGCTTGCGCGTCGGGCGCAGCATTTACATCCCGCCGGTTGACGGCGCTTTTTATACGCTCGTCACCGAGCGCACCGTTCAAAGCGTCGCCAACGAGTTTCACGTCGATCCCTACGCGATCATCGAGTCGGAGTACAACGACCTGTTTACGGCGACGCCTGAAACGAGCCTGCCGAGCGGGACGCGCATCATGATCCCCGGTGGGACGGCGGAGTCGATCAGTTGGACGCCGAATGTCGTCCGCGAGTCGAGCAGTGGCAGCGGCAGCAGCGGCAGCAGCGGTGTTGGACGTATTTCCTTCGCCCCCGGCGACCCGGGAAGCTGCGGCATGGTTGACAACCCCGGCGGCGGCGGCGGATGGGTCAGACCGATCGGCGGCTACACATGGACGCGCGGCTTCGCGTCGTACCATACCGGCGTCGACCTTGCCGCGCAGGAAGGGACGCCGGTCTACGCGGCGAACGGCGGCACGGTGATCTTCAGAGGCTGGAGCACGTGGGGTTACGGCTGGGCGATCGTGCTGGCGCACGGTCCGTACACAAC
>JAEVZT010000636.1 GCA_023392115.1 Chloroflexota bacterium | reverse complement strand
TGGATAACGGAAGTCGAGTGTTGACGAATGATCGACCAGATCAAGATTTACATACGCAGTGGTGACGGCGGGGACGGCGCAGTCGCGTTCCGGCGCGAGAAATACGTGCCGCACGGCGGTCCCTACGGCGGCGATGGGGGGCACGGCGGCGATGTGATCCTCAAAGTGAATCCAAAGCTGAACACGCTGGTGGCGTTTACCAAGAAGGTTCACTTCAAGGCGGGGAATGGCGAACGCGGCGGCTCGGCAAACAAGACCGGCGCGGATGGCGCGGACGTGGTGGTTGAAGTGCCGCCGGGAACTGTCGTCCGCCGCGCCGACAATGATCAGGTGATCGCTGATCTCGTACGCCCGGATGACAGCGTGATCGTAGCCAAGGGCGGACGCCCGGGGCGCGGCAACGCGCGTTTCGCCACCGCGTCGAACCAAGCCCCGCGAATTGCCGAGAAGGGCGAGCCGGGCGTCGAGATGTGGATTAACCTCGAATTGCGCCTGATCGCCGATGTCGGCATCGTCGGCGTGCCGAACGCTGGCAAATCGACGCTGCTGTCGGTGATCAGCAACGCCAAACCGAAGATCGCCGACTACCCGTTCACCACGCTGGAGCCGAACCTCGGAGCGGTGGTCTACGACGATGTTGACCTCGTCGTCGCCGACATTCCCGGGTTGGTCGAAGGCGCGCATATGGGGGTCGGTCTGGGACATTCGTTCCTGCGCCACATCACGCGCACGCGGCTGATCGTGCATCTGCTCAACGGCGCGGGCGATGACCCGTTGGCGGACTTCAACCAGATCAACGCCGAACTGGCGCTGTACGACGAACGTTTAGGGCAAAAACCACAGATCGTCGCCGTCAACAAGATGGATATCCCTGAAGCGCGTGAGAAGTGGAAGGCGCTCGAAAAGGCGCTCAAGGCGCGCGGCATCGAAAAGCCGCTGGCGATTTCCGCCGCGACGCGCGAAAACGTCGACAAGCTGATCCAGCGCGTGTTCGAGGAATACTCGAAACTGCCGAAAGAAGAAACGCCGCTGTTCGAGGAAATGCCGGTCTACGAACTGCCCGAAGAAGACGAGCAGCCGTTCACGATTGAAAAGCTCGGCGACGGCGAGTACCGCGTTAGCGGCAGGCGCATCGAGCGCGCGGCGGCGATGACGTACTGGGACTACGAAGAAGCCGTCTACCGCTTCCAGCAGACGCTTGAAACGCTCGGCGTAACCGACGCGCTGCGGGCGGCGGGGATTGAAGAAGGCGATACCGTTTACATTGGCGAAAACGAGTTGGAGTGGTCTGACTGACCGATGCGTCGACTGGGGCTGCTCGGCGGCACGTTCGATCCGCCACACGTTGGGCATTTGATCCTCGCGGAGTTCGCGCTCGATTCGGTCGAACTGGACTGCGTGAAGTTCGTCCCTGCCGCCGATCCGCCGCACAAAGACGGCACGCGCATCCCGATCGCGCACCGGCTGCCGATGATCGAACTGGCGATTGCCGGCAACGACAAGTTTTCGATTTCACGTGCCGACATTGATCGTCCGGGACCGCACTACACAGCCGACATGCTGCGCCTTGTTCAGGCGGCACACCCGGATGCCGAATTGTATTTCATCATGGGCGGCGACTCGCTGCGCGATCTGCCGCGCTGGCATCGCCCGCAGGACGTGATCGCCCGCTGCAAGCTGCTCGTCATGGGGCGACCGGATGCCTACGCCGCGCCCGACATGCACGAGGCGATCCTTCCCGGCTTGGCGGAGCGCGTGATCATGATCGACACGCCGATGCTGGGGATCTCATCGACGGAAATTGCAGCCCGGCTGCGGGCGGGACGCAGCGCCCGCTACCTCGTGCCTGACTCCGTCTTGCGCTATATCGAAGTGAATAGGTTGTATGAGGATGACTAGAGTCTCTTTGCGGGCGGCGCTGCTCGTGGCGCTGCTCGTTGTGCTGCTGGGATCAACCCGGCTTCTCACCGCCGAGCCACCGGCGCAGACCGCGCCGACGATCATCCCGCCGACGCTTGTGCCGACCGCGCCGCCGGCAAACATCGACGCGCTGCCGTCCGAATCGGGCATCGCGCAAATTGTGCGCGAAGGTAAACTGCGCGTCGGCATACTCTACAATGAGCCGCCATTCGGCGAATTCAGCGTGCGCGGTGAGGAATTTGGTTTCGACGCCGACATCGCGCGCAGCATGGCGGAAGCGTGGGGTCTGGAAGTCGAATTCGTGCAGGTGACGCGCCAGACGGGCATCGACATGGTGGTGAGCAACGCGATTGACCTGCTGATCGCCGCGCAGCCGCATTTACGCGCTCTGGACAGCCGCGTCGAGTTCAGTCAGTCCTACTATCCCAGCTATCAGGCAGTGCTTGTGCGCAACGGCGACGGCGCGACCGAGTTGGGTCACATGGCGGATCGCAAGATCGGCGTGGTGATGGGTACGCGCGCCGAAATGGCTGTCGCAGACTGGGATTCACGTGTTGACTACAATTTCAGCGTCACGCGCTACATGACGCTCGATCAGGCGCTCGGGGCGCTGAACGCTCAGGAGATCGACGGCGTTGTCGAGAACGTCGTCCGCCTCGAATGGGCGATCCGCGACACGCCGGAAATGTTCCGCATCGTCAATGACCCGGTGATGGCAGAACCGTATGCGATCGCCATGCGGCGGCAGGACGTCAATCTGCGAAATCTGGTCAACCGGACGCTTCAGTATCTATTCCAGACCGGCAGGCTCGGCGAGCTGTACCAGACCCATTTCGAGGGCGCGAGCTACCCGTCCGATACATTCGTCCTATGGGCGAACATCGGCGACGAAGCGCCAAATCCGAATGCCTTCCCGACTGATGTTCCGTTCCCGCCGCAGTACGTCGTGCCGATGCTTCAATCGGCGCGGGCGGTGCGCGTCGCCGGTCTGGTCGATCTTCCGGCTGATGCGCCGGAGAGCGCCCGCCGGCTCGATACCGTCAACCGCTCACTCGTCAACGAGATGGCGCGGCGCTGGAATGTGACGGTGCAGCCCGTCGCAGGCGAGAATGCCATCGATCTGGTCGCAAGCGGGCAGGCTGACCTCGCCCTCGGCGTGCAGCCCGACTGGGGGAGCGCCGACCGCGTCGACTACTCCAATTACTATCTCGTCCATGGCTTACGCATGATGAAACGGGCGGACGACGAAATCGGCGGGCTTGTCGACCTGCGCGGGCAGATCATCGGCTTGCTCAACGACTCGACCGAACTGCGGACGATGATCACTGAACGTGCCCAAGCGCAGCGGGCGATCGTCGATGATTTCTTCTCGATCCTGCGCGAACAGGATGCCGCCTACACCATGCTCGTCGACAACAATGCGCGCGTCGTCATTGGCGACAGCTTGCAGTTGATCCCGCACATCGAAGCCAA
>JAEVZT010000377.1 GCA_023392115.1 Chloroflexota bacterium | reverse complement strand
TTTCCGGCGTCGCCGATCACTTTGCCGAAGACGATGATCACGCGCTGGAAATCGTGCGCGAGATCGCCGCGACGCTCAACCGGCGCAAGGCGTTCACGCTGGATGTCGCCGCGGCGGAAAGTCCGCTCTACGACCCGCAGGAGCTTTACGGCATCCTGCCAACGACCTTCCGCGAAACCTACGACGCCCGCGAATTGATCGCCCGCATCGTCGACGGCAGCCGCCTGCGTGAGTTCAAAGCCAACTACGGGACGACGCTCGTCACCGGCTTCGCGCGCATCGAGGGCTTCCCGGTCGGCATCATCGCCAACAACGGCGTCCTGTTCAGCGAGTCGGCGCTCAAGGGCGCGCACTTTGTCGAGTTGTGTACGGCGCGCGGGATTCCGCTGCTGTTCCTGCAAAACATCACCGGCTTCATGATCGGCAGGGAATACGAGGCGGGCGGGATCGCCAAAGACGGCGCGAAGATGGTGCATGCCGTCGCCAACGCCGCCGTTCCCAAGCTGACGGTGATCGTCGGCGGCAGCTTCGGGGCGGGCAATTACGGCATGTGCGGTCGCGCTTATCAACCTCGCTTCCTGTGGATGTGGCCTAACAGCCGAATCAGCGTGATGGGCGGCGAGCAGGCGGCGAACGTCCTGCTGACGATCAAGCGCGATCAACTGGCGCGCGAGGGCAAGCCGGACATGAGCGCCGACGAGCAGGAAGCGTTCAAAGCGCCAATTTTGCACAAGTACGAGCACGAAGGCAGCCCGTACTACTCGACGGCGCGCTTATGGGACGACGGCATCCTCGACCCTATCGAAACCCGCCGCGTTCTGGGGCTTGCCCTGAGCGCGTGTATGAACCAACCTAGTAGCGAAACGAAGTACGGCGTATTCAGGATGTGAAACACAAACCATGAGCGAAAACGCGATTATCCCCCACGACCCGAACATGGGGATCGAACCGATCGACGAGCAGGAAATCCGGCAGCGCGCGCCGGATTGGTACGATCACTGGCGGGCGCGCATCCGCGCGTGGGTGGCAAAGAACACCGATCATCAGGCGGCGGATATTCTGCTGCTCGTGCCGGATATGTTCGCGCTGATCATGCGGTTGGCGCGGGATCAGCGCGTGCCGTTCCTCGTCAAAGGACAGCTCCTGCTCGCGGCGGCTTACGTCCTCAGCCCGGTTGACCTGATCCCCGAAGCGCTGGTCGGCGCGATCGGCTTGACCGAGGACGCGGGCGTGATGGCGCTGGTGCTGATGTGGATTTCAGGCATCGGCGGGATCGACAAAAGCGTCCTGACCGATAACTGGTCGGGGTCGAGCGACGTGAACGAGACGATCACAGGGGTGCATAAGAAAGTCACCGAGAACGCCGACCGCCTCTTCAGCCCTGAAGTCTGGAAGCAGATCCGTAAGCGCTTCGACCGAAGCACGCCGCCCAACGTGGTCGAAGGTAAGGCGAAGCGCCGCCTGCCGAGGATCAACCTGCGACGGGGGAAGAAAGAGCCGGATCAATCGGGTATACAATCAGAGGGTGAATGAGTGTGAGGGTGAAACCCGGGCGAGTCGCTACCCGCCCGGTGCGTGAGCAAAACGCTATTCGATGGTTTCGTAGACGCGGGCGCGCTCGCGTTCCATGCGGTCGCGTTCTTCCCGTTCCGCCGCCTCTTGGCGCGTCATCCATGGCGTGCCGAGCGCCGGCAGCAGGAAGCGATCCAGCCCCCACCAGCCCGTCACCTTCCACGCGAGGATCAGCAGCAGCGCGCCCAAACCCATCAGGGCATTGGTGCTGGCAGTCCCCGCCATGATGAAATTCCAGCTCATGAACGCGCCGAAAAACGCCGCGATCCCTGTGAACATGCCGAGTATCAGCGCGATGCCGATCGCCGTTTCGCCAATGGCGACCAGCGGCGCGAACCACGTATACGCCCCGCTGTCGAGCATGCCCTGAATGAAACCGCGATACCAGTCGACCGCGATCGCCGGGCGTCCGCCTTCCGGCACCTGCACGGCATTCGCCCAGAAGCCTTGCAGCGCCGCCCCCGTCTCCATCCACGCCGGATTGCCTAGCTTACCGATGCCCGACTGGAGCCACGTCCATCCAACTAGCACCCGCACGACCAACCAGAGCGGCGCGGTGCGGGTATCTTCGAACAGAAACCGCGCGATCGGCGGATCCTGAATGATGCGTCCTGATTTCGTCTTTACAGGTTGCTCAACCATGATTGCCTCCAACAAACGATTACGATAAAGGTGTCCGATTGCTTGCCCATCCACAATCTTACAACAAAAACTACAGACCGGGCGGGAAAACCTAGAGAATCGGCTTAGAGTTTGGCGCGAGCAAAGCCCATTTCAGGCGCTACAATAGAAGTATGAAACGACAGCGGCGCTTGAATGTCCTCGATCAGATCGCCCTCATTCGGCGCGAACGCGCGACCACTACGGCGCGAGCACGGGTGGACGAGCTTGCGCGCGTCCTCGACGGCTTGAACGTCATGGACGCGCTTGAAACGCTGCGCCGCCGCCGCTTTTCACCGAATCTGTGCTATGGACCGAAAGCGTTTACTGGGCTAACGCCCACGCCGTGGGTCGGCGCGCTGATCTGGCACCGTCCGGCGGGTTATTTCGGCTACCGCACGCTGACGCTGCTCGGAGTCTGGGCAGCCGATCAGAATGGCGCGACCGTCGTCACTGTCGGGACGAAAACGCGCCCGTACAACGCGCCGTTCTACGAGGCGGAAGCCTACCACAAGCTGATCCGCGATGGATTTGACCTGTATTACGAGGAAAACGGATCGCCGCCGACCGAGGCGGGGCGCTGCATGACCGCCCCCTACACCCCAGATCAACGGCTGGCGCTGC
Source organism: Chloroflexota bacterium (assembly GCA_023392115.1). Classification (GTDB taxonomy): domain Bacteria; phylum Chloroflexota; class Anaerolineae; order Aggregatilineales; family Phototrophicaceae; genus Flexifilum. Next base: position 1,344 of record JAEVZT010000377.1, on the reverse strand, counting down.
GCGATGCCGTCGCGCAAGCGCTCAACGCCTGTGAGTAAAGAAGCACTGAGTACCGAGTACTGAGTACTGAGAAAAGCAGCAGTTCTCTCTTACTCAGCACTCAGCACTTTGTACTCGGTACTTTTTCTCAAATATCTGGCTCCCCGTCACCGTCAAAGTCGAGCAGACCGCCGAAAAGCTCGTCGTCGTAATCGCGGCGACGCTCGTCTGGGCGCGGGTGGCGGTCGAGAAACGCCGGGCGCTGATCGCTTGGCGGCAGGGTCTGCGACGGGATCGTCGGCGCGGGCTGATCCGCCGGCGATTGATCCCGCGCCATCTGACGGGCGAGCGCCGAGTCGAAATCGTGCGCCCGCGCGATCTGGCGAAGATCGGTGCGAGGGGTGGCGGCGGGCACGGGCTTTCCTTCGTCATCGTCCGTCATACCGCGCACCAGCCCCAAGATCGGCAGGAAGCCGCGCCCGGCAAAGCGGACGGCGACCAGCGCGACGACTGCCAGAATCGTCAGGCAGACGACCGACAGACCACACACCCCTAAAATCAGCGGCAGCGAGTCCTGCTGCATCCCTTCGTTCTCCTCGATAATGCGTACAAATATTCTACCACCGAATTGGCGCGCGGTTTCGTCTCGACCGGCGAGCCAACCCGTGACGAGGCGCTTTCGTACAAAATGTAGTAGATCGTCACTATGAATTAGGGAAGGCTGAACTAGGGGCATCCGCAACTCCGGTGGATAATGGAGAGGCGAATGTGCAAGGACGTATTGTATTAGGATGAATCATGCGTAATTTCGTCTCCAAGAGCGTCCAGAATATGAAACCTTCCGGCATCCGCCGGTATTTTGACATCGCCGCGACTATGGAAAACGTGATCTCGCTCGGCATCGGCGAGCCGGACTTCACCACCCCCGAACACATCCGCCGGAAGGGGATCGAGTCGCTTCAGCAGGGAAAGACGGCTTACACCTCGAACTCCGGCAGGCTCGAGCTGCGGCAGGCGATCTCGCGCCATATAGAGCGCCTGTACGGGCTGTACTATTCGCCTGAAGATCAGGTGCTGGTCACAGTCGGCGTCAGTGAGGCGCTGTGGCTGGCGCTGCGTGCCATCCTTGATCCCGGCGACGAGGTGCTTGTCGTCCAGCCATGCTTTGTCGCCAACAGCGCCGCCGTCGAGATGGCGGGCGGGGTCGCCGTCAACGTCGACGCCTATGTCGAGGACGACTTCCAGATCACCGGCGCGACGCTCGAAGCCGCCATCACCCCGCGCACGAAGGCGATCCTGATCAGCTACCCGAACAACCCGACCGGCGCAATCCTGACGCGCGAGCACATGCTCGAAGTCGCCGCC
>JAEVZT010000365.1 GCA_023392115.1 Chloroflexota bacterium | reverse complement strand
CGCCTAGAATTGCTTGTCAGCAGCATCAAAAATCAGTTTTGTCGTTTTGAATAGGATGAGAGATACAAGTAACCATGCAATGGCGTACGCAGGATCGATCCGTGGCGCACTATTTGAAGCACTGATCAATTCAGCCGACACAAGGGTAAACACTCCATAGCCAAAAGAGAGGACAGCGAGTAATAAGAACGGTATGGCGATGATGGTTAGGACGATACGCATTGGGGCTCCTTGCGAATTCTAAGAATGCGTTACCATAATATTGTAATAGTTATTTTGTTTCCTTCATGTAATACTTTCGGTGTAAGCGCCCTTTCGAAATGCCTACCATTTTCGCTCGGATTTCGGGCATTCACCCCCTTTTCCCCCGCCACAGCGCCGTGTGCTACAATGCGCCAATTCGCTTGCATGTCCCGTTGATCGCTCACGGCATACCTGCTCATGGCTGCTCGTTTCACCCGACTTTTACAACCCGCGCTCGTTATCCTCTCGCTGACCCTGTCGCTGCTGCACTACGGCGCGTCCAACGGATCGAGCGTCGCGCTGCTGCTGACCGTCACCGCGCAGGTCTACCTGTCAGGTTACCTGTTCGCGCGCGCCTTCGGGCTGTTCCGCCAATCCGATCCGATCGTCGTGCGCTTAGCGTGGATCGCTGCCTGCGGTTTGAGCATCCCGATCGTGCTTGGCGCGCTCGCGCGGCTGATTGGCGTCCCGGTCGGCGTCTACGTAATCGGGCTGCACGTCATCCTGCTGCTGATCAGCCTGCGCCCCTCTGCCGCCGCACCTGTCGAACGCATGGAGCGCAAAACGCTGCCCTTCTACCTCGTCCTCGCGCTGGCGTGTGCCGTCTTCACGGCTGTCAGTCTGGAACGCAACCGCCTGCGCTATGACGGCTACGAGGATCAGACTTGGCTCGTGTCGCTGGCAGACTGGTGGGCGAACCAGCCACAGCCCGAAAACATCGTCAGTCGCAACATCGGCGAAACCAACACCCTGACCTATTGGAGCACCGACGGCTTGACCTACGTCCTCGCGGCGTGGGTCTGGGCAAGCGGCGTCCCGGCGGCTGATCTCGTCTGGTACGCCTTCTCGCCGCTGTTCGCGTGGCTCGTTCCGGTGATCCATTTCGCCATCGCCCTCAAGCTGACCAAGCGCCACGATACCGCCGCATGGAGCGTTGGCTTCACGCTGCTCCTCGCGCTGACGACGATCTATGGCATGGGCATGATCGACGGCTTCTGGATGGTCGGGCGCGAAGCCTCGTTTCAACTCAACACCCTGCGCACGTTCTCCAACGGGCTGATGCTGCCGCTCGCAGTGTTCGCGTTCGTCACATGCCTGCGCGAGGAACGGCGGCGCTTTGATCTGCTGCTGCTGATCGTCGCGCTGGCGCTGGCGCTGTCCCATCCGCGCCAGTTCCTCGCCGTGTTTGCCGGACTGTACGCCATCCTCGCCCTGCGCGCGATCGTCATGCCGTCTCGGGCGGCGCTGTGCCGAACACTGATCCTCGGCGCGGTCTTGCTGCCGTCGCTGATCGTGCCCTTGTACCAGTACGGCAGGATGATCGCCGGCGTGATCGTCCCTACAGCGCCAACTGCCCCTGCTGCCGCAGTCACCGCGACGCCCGCCGCTCCCAACAGCCTCGAAGGCACGACCCGGCTCGATCTCTTCGGGCGCGATCTCGGCTTGATGGTCGACCCGGCACAGCTCCTGTTTCACCCGTTTGTCCTGCCCGCGCTGATCCTCAGCCTCGCCGCCGCCTTTCGCCTGCGTCACAGCCTGACCGCGCAGGTCACTTTCGCGGCGAGCCTGACGATGATCGCCCTGTCATTCGTCCCGCCTCTCTTCGAGTTGATCCTGCGCCTGCTCAACCCCTATTTCGGACTGCGCTTCGTCCTCGAACTGTTCTATCTCCTACCGATCGGCTTGATTCTCGGCATCGCGACCAGCGCCGCCGTTGACTACGTGTCCAAGCGACGCGCGTCCGCTTCCGGTTGGCTCATCGGGGCGGGATTTGCGGCGGTTGTGGCGCTGCTGCTGTTTGAGCCGCTCCCGGTGCGGAGCAGCGCGCGCGACCAGATCGACGCTAGGAACGACGTGCAAGCGCTGCGCGACATTCAGCCGTTCGACGCCGCCCTGCTCGACCGTCTGCAAGCCCTGCCCGTCACGGACGACCGCGTTGTCTATCTAACGCCGAACCGCATCGCCAACTACGTCGTTGAGAGCGTACCAAACGCCTTTGTCACCGGTGGGCGCTCGCTCGCCAACGCCGCCTACGCCGGGTCAACGCGCTTCTTCGACGCTCAAAACGCGCCGTGGCTCGACTCGGACGACATTGCCTTTCTGCAAGCGTATGATGTGCGCTATCTGGTGCTGCCTGCCGGCAGTACGCGCGTCCCGCAGATACTTTTGCAGCCGGAACGCTTCACGTGGATCGACACGGTCGCCGGTTACTTGATCTTCGCCGTTCAGCCCGACCTCATCGTGTCGCCGCTTGACGATCTTTTCGCGCGCATGAACGCCACCTACGCCGGCATTGACAACCGGCGATGGAACGCAAGCGGCTTTCACCTCAGCCGCGGCGCTAATCCGGCTCACTGGCAGCCGTTGATCGAGGCGTGGGAAGCGGCACTCGCCGACGATCCCGACAATGATTTGATCCGCTACGGACTCGCCTTCTCCGCGCTGATGGGGGGTGACGATCGGCGCGACCTGTGGGCGGAATTGAACGCGGCACACGCCGACGTCTTCCTGTTCGCTCAGGCACACGCCGAAATCGTACGCGAAAGCGCGCAGCCCGCCGCCAATCCGCTGATCGACGCCCTTGACGCGCCGCAGGCGGCGGTGCGTGTCCTGTCGGCGCGGGCGCTGCTCAGCGAACGCTTCTTCTACCTGCTGACGCCTGAACAGATCGACGCCATGCTCGCGCTTGAGGCTCGCGATCCGCTGGTATGGTCTCAGTTGGTGCTGTGGGATCAGCCGAACGCGGTCAGGATACGCGCCGCCCTGCTGATGAGCGCCGGACACCTCGACGACGCCGACCGCTGGCTGGCAGCGATCCCGACGATCGAGATGAGCTCGCGCGATCTGGTAACGCGAGCGGGAATTCGGCTTTTGCATGGCGATCTCGACGCGGCGCTGGCGCTGCTTCAGCCCGCGACCGATCCCGACTGGGTGCAGCCGCGCCGCGACCTGCACCCCGATCGCTGGACAGACACGAACCCGGCGGCTGATTTCTATGGAACGCTGTCGGTTGGCACAGCTGATCTGCCGGCGGGCAGCCTCTTTGCCGCGCAGCCGCAGATCGAGCAGGACGGCGATCAACTGACGATGTCGGCGCTGGTCGGCAATTTCACGCCCGCGCTGTCGCCGCGACAGATCGTCGTGCAGGTGATCAACCCGGGCAG
>JAEVZT010000348.1 GCA_023392115.1 Chloroflexota bacterium | reverse complement strand
CCGTTGATGATCACGCCGAGCGACTTGCGCGCTCCCTCGCCGGAAAGGGCGTGCGCCAGATTGATGATCATCTCCGACTCGGTGCCGAACTCCGCACCACCCGTCAGGACAAAGTGCGAGTGGTAAGCGTCGAGATCGGCGATCTTATCCGGGTTTTCGTGACCGGGGTAGTAGACGACGGCTTCCGGCGCGACGCCGATCAACGGGAAGGTATAGCCGCGCTGGTGACGCGCCAAGCCCATCAAGCCCATGACGCCCGAAGTCGTGCCGCCGTCGATCAGGCTAACCTGCTGTTCGTTCAGAAAACGCGCCAAACCATCCTCGACCGTCGAGCGCGTGATGTTCATCGACTCGCGATCCATCAATCCCGCGCCGCCGGAGATGAAGATCGTCGGCACGGGCTGCGCCAGTTTCAGCGCGTCAATCGCCGCTTCAGGGTGCGTGCCGTTCACAGCTCGCACAGCCAGCGGCATCTCGCCATTCGGGAATTCGATCGTAAAGGTTTGCAACAGTGTACTCCCGGCAGACGCAGCCTTCTGGTTTGAGCCGCCAAGCAGTCGTCTGATCCAGTCCATCATACGTCCATGCTCTGCCGGTGGCTCGAAGCCACCGGCAAACTAAATGACCTGCTAGCCGGATGAAGCCGGCTGTTCAGCCTCATTCACGAGACTTTTTTCCTCTAGCCCGATGCTTGCAGCGTCGGGTAACAGCAGCACATGTCGCCCCTGTATGTGAAGCTTCAGGGGGTGAGGAGTTCGCTCTTACGTTGATGTGACGGTTGTTGTTCTGCCCCCCTCAAGCTGCGACGTGCAGGCGGGGCAGCGCGTCGCCGTGATCGGGATGGTCGTCACGCAGTATGGGCATTCCTTCGTCGTCGGCGCGGAGTCCGGTGTCTTCGGCGACAGGCGTGACTGCATCCGGTTGAAGGAGCGAATGATCAGGAACAGGACGAAGGCAACGATCAGGAAGCTGATCAGCGCGTTCAGGAACAAGCCAATGTTCCACGTGACCGCGCCCGCCTCCTGCGCCGCCGCCAGCGTCGCATAGGGACCCGCAGGATTGCCGTCGCGCAAGGTAATAAACGTGTTCGTAAAATCACCGCTCCATATCAAACCAATAAGAGGTGTTATGATGTCGCTCACCAGCGAGTTGACGATTGCTGTGAACGCCGCGCCGATGATGATACCAACGGCAAGATCGAGCACATTGCCACGCATGATAAATTCGCGGAATTCCTTGATCATCGTGCTCTCCTCTGATAGTCTTGCGCCAACACTACTTCAAACATAATGGAAGTTGTCATTCCGCACAAGTGATCAGCCCTGAGCGAACGATACAGGCGAGTATGTTATGAATCCCTTCGCTGCGAATCTGCTGGCGTGGTACGACGCGACCGCCGCGCAGCTCCCTTGGCGCGCGTCGCGTGATGCCTACCGCGTCTGGCTGTCGGAGATCATGCTCCAGCAGACGCAGGTTGAAACCGTCAAGCCCTATTATGATCGCTTCCTGACCGCCTATCCGACTGTCGAAGCGCTGGCTGCCGCGCCGCTCGATGACGTGCTCAAACGGTGGGAAGGCTTGGGCTACTACTCGCGGGCGCGCAACCTGCACCGCGCCGCGCAGATTGTCGCCGCCAGCGGCGGGCAGTTCCCGGCGTCGGTCGAGGGGCTGACGGCGCTCCCCGGCATCGGGCGCTACACCGCCGGCGCAATCGCCAGCATCGCCTTCGGCGTCCGCGCGCCGGTGCTCGACGGCAATGTGATCCGCGTTTACGCCCGCCTGTTCGATCTACCCGACGACGTGACGCAGGCATCGACGCAGGCGCGGCTGTGGGATATTGCCGAAACGTGGCTGCCGGACGACCGCCCCGGCGACTACAATCAGGCACTGATGGACTTGGGGCGGCTGATCTGCAAGCCGCGCAGTCCCCTGTGCGCCGAATGCCCGATCCGCGACCACTGCCTCGCCTTTCAGCGCGGAACGCAGAACGAGCGCCCGGTCAAGAAGGCGAAAGCGCCGACGCCGCATTACGACGTCGCCGCCGGCATGATCTGGAACGCGCGCGGCGAACTGCTGATCGCCCAGCGCCCGCTCGACGGGCTGCTCGGCGGCTTGTGGGAATTCCCCGGCGGCAAGCAGGAAGCGGGCGAGACGCTGCCCGAATGCCTCCAGCGCGAGCTGCGCGAGGAACTGGCGATCGAGGTCGAGGTCGGCGAGTTGTTCACGCGCGTCCAGCACGGGTTCACCCATTTTCGGATCACGCTGCACGCCTTCACCTGCCGGCACACCGGCGGCGAGCCACAGGCGATCGGCGCGCGGGCGTGGGCATGGGTGACGCCCGACGAACTGGACCGCTACTCGTTCGGCAAAGCCGATCGACAGGTGATCGCCGCGCTGCGGGCAAGGCGGGGAATGCTGCTGTAGCAATCCTCAAGCAGCAATCAACGAGCTAATGAATCCGATCTGAGGTTTTGCTTGCTATGTAGTGCTTTCTATAATCTCCGGGTGAGTTCGCCAACGCTAAATGATTCTCTGTTGAAAGCGAATGCTATGCCTCCTGACGACTCCATAAAAGGTCTTCCACCTCTACCTGAGAGAATTAACATTCACGATGAGCTAAAACGCTTAAGCAATGATCCGCTATCGCCATTGATTCGGAAACTCAAAGGAGAAGATCACTTTCGTTTCTATTCAGATGAACTTACTCGATATCAAGACGCATACTGGTTCTTCTACCTGAGTTTGGAGCGATTTCTTCCCGAAATGGGATATGCAACACGTTGGATGAAAGGGCCGTTGCACGTTAGGGGAAAAGGACAGAAATATACGGCAGGGCAAAAGAGGTTAAGCCAGAAGTTTCATGCATCAAAGAAATACATTGAGTACGACTTATTCAACTGCATTTTGCACTCGCGTATATTAATGGATAGGGTCGCCGGTGTATCAAGGAGTTTTCTTAAGACGAAGCAAGTGCCGAGCTTTACATCGTTTTCAGATCACAAGAAATTCTTCGTTGAACGGGCTCTACGTCCATTTGAAGCGCATGAAGAATATGCTCGTCATATAAGTGAACAAACTGACTGGTTTGACTACCTAAAGGAAGTCAGGGATCACTTCGTGGTGCATCAAAGTCCATCCC
>JAEVZT010000331.1 GCA_023392115.1 Chloroflexota bacterium | reverse complement strand
ATGCACGACATCATCGAGGACACGAACGTTACGCCTGAGGAACTGCGCGTCGAGTTTGGGGACAGCGTTGCGGCGATTGTCGACGGCGTGACCAAGTTGAAGAATTTGCCTCTGAAAACGGACAGCGACAAGCGCAGTCGCACCAGCGACCGCGAGCTGGAATACATCCGCAAGATGGCGCTGTCGATGGGCGACGACGTGCGCGTCGTGCTTGTCAAGCTGGCAGATCGGCTGCATAACATGCGCACGCTCGGCTATATGAAGCCGGACAAGCAGCACATGATCGCGCAGGAGACGCTCGACATCTTCGCGCCTCTCGCGAACCGCCTCGGCATCTGGCAGATCAAGTGGGAGCTGGAAGACCTGTCCTTCCGCTACCTGAATTCGGAAGCCTACCGCGACATCGCCAACAGCATCGACGAACGCCACGCCGACCGCGAGATGTACCTTGAGCGAATCATCGGCGGGCTGCGCAAGGAACTGGCGAAATATGGCATCACTAATGCCATTATCACGGCGCGTCCCAAGCACATCTACAGCATCTACAAGAAGATGGATCGCAAGGGGCTGCCGTTCGAGGAAATCTACGATGTGCGTGCCGTGCGCGTGATCGTCGAGACGATTCCGCAGTGTTATCTGGTGCTCGGTGTTGTTCATAACCTGTGGCGACCGATCCCCGGCGAGTTCGACGATTACATTGCCGCGCCGAAGGACAACTTCTACCAGAGCCTGCACACAGCAGTGCTCGACTCGCAGGGCAAGACGGTCGAAGTACAGATTCGCACGCGCGAGATGCACGAACACGCCGAGTACGGTATCGCGGCTCACTGGCGTTACAAGGAAGGCAACGCCAAGAGTCACGATGACGCGTTTGAGCGCCGCATCGCCTTCCTGCGGCGTCTGATGGAGTTCGGAAGTGAAGCGGAAGACCCGCAGTCATTCGTCGACACGATGAAGACCGAGGTCTTTCAGGATCGCGTCTACGCTTTCACGCCAAAGGGCGACATTGTCGACATGCCGAAAGGGGCGACGCCTGTCGACTTCGCCTATTACATTCACACCGACATCGGTCACCGCTGCCGGGGCGCGAAGGTACACGGCAAGCTCGTCAGCCTGAATTACGTCCTCAAGACCGGCGATCAGGTCGAGATCATTACGTCGAAGCGCGGCGGTCCGAGCCTCGACTGGCTGAACTCCAATCTTGGTTACGTGACCACGGCGCGCGCGCAGTCGAAGATTCGCTACTGGTTCCGCAAGCAGAACCGTGACAAGAATATCCAGTCCGGGCGCGAGGTGCTTGAGCGCGAGATGAAGCGCCTCGGCGTGCTCGACACGACGACGTTTGAAACCGTCGCGAAGTGGTTCGGTCACGAACGGGTCGACGATTTCCTCGCCGCCGTTGGCGCGGGGGATATCAACGGCGGGCAGATTGCCAACAAGATCCTTGAAGTCGAGCGGCGCGATCAGGAAGAGCGCGAGCGCACGATGTTGAAAGCCAAGCCGTCCACGGTTTCGCTCGACGCTTCAGACGGCATCACCATTCAAGGGACAGGCGGCTTGTTGGTCAATCTAGGGCGCTGCTGTAACCCGATGCCGGGCGACAAGATTGTCGGGTTCATCACGCGCGGGCGCGGCGTAACCGTACACCGTGAAGACTGCGCCAATATCGCGTTTGAATCGGAACGCCTGATCGATGTGTCTTGGGGGCGGGGCAATCCAGAACAGAAATACTCAGTCGCAATCGAGATCATTGCCTACGATCGCGAGGGGCTGATGCGCGACATTAGCACCGTGATCGCCGACGAGCGAGTCAACATGTCAACCGTGAGCGTCAGCATTCGCCAGAACATCGCCACGTTCCAACTGACGATCGAACTGATGAACATGCAGCAGCTCACGCGCATCCTGACACGGCTCGAAAACATCTCCAGCGTGACCGAGGCGCGCCGACGAAACAGCAGCTAGCACATGGTGTGAATCCTCACTTGACCGGAAGTACACCCTGCAGCGGCTTGCAGGGTGTATTACTTGTTCAACTATCTTTCCACTAATCGGTGTATACTATTGTATCACCCACTGTTATTTGGCGTGATAGCTCTCTAACAACGTTTGTGACGAACATTGCAGAAAATGAGGGTATGATGATTTCGCCGTCTCACCAGCTAGCCGTCCGGCAACTGCGCGAGCTGCACCCGGACGTGCGGCTGATCGTTGTGCATCCGAACTACCTCAAGCAGCACCCGCTGTTGAGCGAATTACTTCAAGAGAACGCCGTCTACGTTCGTTTCGATGGCTCCAGACTGATGCTCGAGCAGCTTCAGACGCAGATCGATTCACACCGTCGCGCGCAGCTCGATGAAACGCGGTTCGACTCGCGCTTTGACATCATCCTCGATGAGTGCGACCGCGCCGTACCGAAGGATTTCGTCGTGCTGCTCAATACCTTGCTCGCGGAAACGAGTGGTCGAATTATCGTCTTCACGCGCCAGCTGCCGAAGGGGTTGCTCGGCGATGACTATCTGCGCCGCCAGATGGCGTTCGTCCCAACCGGCGAGAACACGATGCTGTGGGACTATGCCAATCACCGTGGACAGAATACCATGCTGCTAGAAGTCACGGCGTTTGGCGCGGGGCGCGTCATGATGAACGGGCAGCCGGTTGACTCGTGGGACGGTGCGCTGCCGCGCGCGCTGTTCTTCTACTTCGTCGACCGGGGAATGGTGACGCGCGCCGAGATCTTCGATACGTTTTGGCCCAACCTCAGCGTCCGTGAGGCGACCAACGTGTTCCACGTCACCAAGCGCAAGATTAGCGAGGTCTTGAAGACCGACCTGACCGAGTACAACGCGGGGTTCTACCACATCGCGCAGCACCTACAGTTGAGCTACGACGTGTCGCTGTTCAATAAGCTGGTGCAAGACAGCGCGATGGAATCCCCCGAGCAGGCAGTGTCACTGCTGAATCAGGCGCTGACGCTGTACCGGGGGGACTTCCTCACCGGACAAGACTCGGAGTGGGTCAAGCAGCGTCGGCAAGACTTGCGGCTGGCGTGTTGTGACGCGCTTGTCAGTCTGGGGCGCCTCGTCGAGGGACTTGACGATCAGCGGCGCGCCCTCGGTCTGTACCTGTGGGCGTCGTCGACGCAGCGCTACCGAGAGGACTTGGCGCACAACATCATGCAGCTGTACCGCGCGCTCGGCATGCGCGCCGATGCGCTCAGGGTCTACGGGCGGCTACGCGACGAACTGCAAGCATCACTGGGCGTCAAACCGGCGCGGCACATTGAACAACTCGCGCAGACGTTGGAAGCCGAAATCGACGGCGGCGCGGCATAAAAGGCGGGGAAGCGCGCAAGCTGAAGCATCCCGGCGCACTTCCTTACGAATTCGTCAGCGGTTACGGCTTCCCTCGTCGCCACCGCCTTCAGGGACGAAACCGCCGCTGGCAATGTGCCTCAGTGCGTCGTTAGCCGCGGCGTGCGATGCCGCCTGTTTGCTCCTGCCAACTCCTCGTCCAACAATCTGGTCGCCGATCAGCACTTCAAACGTAAATGCCTTGTCGTGATCGGGTCCCGAGGCGTCAACTAACCGGTAGATCGGGGTCAGGTTGTACGCCGCCTGACTGCGCTCCTGAAGCACGCTGCGCGCGTCTTTGTCAAGCGACTCAGCCAATACCGTTTCCAGCCGCATTCGCAGCAGCGGCGTGACGAAGTTCTTGACCGCGTCCAAGCCCTGATCGAGATAGACCGCCCCGATAACGGCTTCAAATGCTCCGCACAGATTGTTCAAGCGTTCACGCCCGCCGCTGTTCTCCTCGCCGCGTCCCATTCGCAGCGCCTCGCCGACACGACACAACTGCGCCAGCGCCGCCAGCGATTCGGTGCGCACGATCGCCGCGCGCAGCCGGGTGAGATCGCCTTCCGGCATATCGGGGTAGGTGCGAAACAGCAGATCGCCGGAGACGAAGCCGAGGACGGCGTCGCCGAGAAATTCCAGCCGCTCGTTGTCGATCAAGTCGGCTTCGGTGTGCTCGTTGACATACGAGCGGTGTGTAAGCGCTTGCAGCAGCAGCGATTCGTCATGAAAGCGCAGATTCGCGGCTTTCTGGAACTCGCGCAGGTCGATCACGTCAGTTTTCAAACCTCTTGAAAATGAGCGAAGCGTTGTGCCCGCCAAAACCGAATGAGTTGCTCATGACGTAGCGCAGCGGCAGGTCGCGCGCCTCGTTCGGAACGTAGTCGAGATCGCAATCCGGGTCAGGTTCGGTCAAATTGATCGTCGGCGGCGCCACTTGATCGCGCAGCGCCATCACCGAAAACACGGCTTCCAGCGCGCCGGTCATGCCCATGCCGTGACCTGTCATGCTCTTGGTCGAACTCATCGGGACGCTGTAGGCGTGTTCGCCAAAGACTCGCTTGACGGCTTTCGTCTCCATGACATCATTCAAATCGGTCGCGGTGCCGTGCGCGTTGATATAGTGAATGTCGTCAATGTTGAGACAGGCGTCGTCGAGCGCTGCCTGAATTGCCATGCTCGCGCCGACGCCATCAGGGTGCGGCGCAGTGATGTGGAAGGCGTCGGATGTCGCGCCGTAGCCGACGATTTCGGCGATGATGTTCGCGCCTCGCGCCCGCGCCACCTCAAGGTCTTCAAGCACGATCACCGCCGCGCCTTCACTGAAAACCAAGCCGGTGCGATTCTTATCGAACGGGCGCGACGCCTTTTCTGGATTGTCGTTCTCGCGCGAACACGCGCCAATGCGATCAAACGCGGCGAGGGCGATCGGGATGATCGGCGCTTCTGCCCCGCCGGCTAAGGCCGCATCAAGCCGCCCGAGGCGAATCATGTCGTATGCCTGTCCGATACAGTCAGCGCCGGTCGCACAGGCTGAAACCGGCGTGGCGGAGAAGCCCATCGCGCCGATTTCGATGCTGACGAGATTTGCGCCGCCGTTGACGACGAGCATTGGAATGCCGAAAGGCGTAATCCGCCGCGGATCGCCGGTTTCAAACAGCATCTGTGCCTCTTTGAAAAAGCTGCTGATGCCGCCGACTGCCGAGCCGACGATGACGCCCGTCCGTGCCCGGTTCGAATCGTCGACTTCCAAGCCTGAATGTTTCATCGCTTGCTGCGCCGCCGCAAAGGCAAACTGCTGGTAGCGATCGCGCTTGCGCGCCTCTTTCGCCTGCATGTACTGGGACGGATCCCAGTCTTTGACCTCTGCCGCGATGCGAACGTTGTAGCCAGAAACGTCGAACGCCTTAATCGGCGCGACGCCGCTCTGACCCTCTTTGATGTTCTCCCAAGTTGTTTCGGCATCCTGTCCCAGCGGAGACACGATACCCAAACCAGTGACGACCACACGTCGGGACATATGACCCCACTTTCGTATCAACTGCTGCTCTTGTACCATTCGGCACAGCGAACGCTGACCAAATGCAACTGACAGCTTACAGTAGAAGCAAAGCTTCCCGTAGACTGTAAGCTGCTCACTGTAAACTTCTAGGCTCGGTCGCCTGCGCCGGGGGTGTAGTGTCCTTCAACCCAGCTTGAGCCGTCGGTGTGAAACTCTTTCTTCCACACCGGCACGATCTCCTTCAGGCGGTCAATGCCGTAACGCGCCGCTTCAAAACATCCTTGATCGCGGTGACCGGACGAACAGGCGATCAGGATCGTATTCTGACCCACCTCAAGCCGCCCGACCCGCTGGACGATGGCAATCCCCTGCACAAGCGGGAACTGCTCCCGAATCTCCGCGGCGACCTGACGCATTTTCGCTAGCGCCATCGGCTCATAAGCCTCGTATTCGAGCCAATCGGTCTGATTCACGCCGCCGGTCGCCGCCGTCTGCCCTCGTACTGTGCCGGTGAAGACGCAAATCGCGCCGGTCGCCGGCGTCGTAATCGCCGCCATCAACTCGTCGGTGCTGTAGGGCGCGTCGGCAAGGCGGAAAATCTCCGGATGCTCGCCATCGCCGCCGCTGACTGGCGGGAAGAAAGCAACGCGGTCACCCGACTTGACTGGGTCTTCGCCAAACGCAAATTCCTCGTTCACCGCGGCGATCGCGGATGGCAGGTTCCTCTCAATCGCTGTGTACTCTGCTGCCAGCGCGCGCCGTACGTCGTCAACTGTTGTCGACTCACCGGGCAGCGTCAGCGTGAGCCGTGACTTTCCAACCCGGTCTTTGAGCGTCGCGAACAGCAGGATCGTGATCTCCATCAGTGTCCCTCCGCGACGTAATCGCCGTGTATGCCGCCGTGCTTTTCCAGCAGGCGAATGTCGCTGATGCGCATCGCCCGGTCAACCGCCTTCGCCATGTCATAAACGGTCAGCGCAGCGACGCTCACCGCCGTCAATGCTTCCATTTCCACTCCCGTTTTGCCGATCGTGCGCGTGGTCGCCTTAATCTGGACGGCAGACTCGCTTTCGTCAAGCGTCAATTCCACGTCGACGTGAGTCAACGGAATGGGGTGGCACAGCGGGATCATCTCTGATGTCCGCTTCGCCGCCATGATCCCCGCGATGCGCGCGACAGTCAGTACGTCGCCCTTCTTCAGCCCCCCTTGCTTGATAAGCGCCAGTGTCGCAGGCTGCATGTAGATCGCGCCGGCGGCGGTCGCCGTTCGCTCGGTGTCGGGCTTCGCCCCCACGTCGACCATGCGCGCGTTGCCGTGTTCGTCCAGATGTGTTAAGTGATCGTCCACTCAGATCCGCTCCTTACGTCCTCTCAAGCATTATAGCAAATATCGGGCGGTTAGCCTGTCCCCGGTTCGGCTATGCAATCTTGTGAAAGCCTTTTCGCGCGTGTATACTGACAATTATTCCCCGGCTTTCTAAGGAGAAGCGAACTTGGGCATTTTTCGCAGCGGCATGTCGAAGACCCGGCAGTCTTTCTTCGGAAGGATTGTGCAGATGCTCGGCAGTTCGACGATCGACGACGACACGTGGGATGACCTCGAAGCGCTGCTGATTCAGGCGGATGTCGGCGTCAAGACGACGGCGGATGTGCTCAAGGACTTGCGCGGGCGAGTAGCGCGCGAGGGAATCAAAACGACCGACCAACTGCAAAAGGCGCTGCGCGAGTCGCTCCTCGATATTCTCTCGCCGCCGCCGACGCCGAACATCAGCGGACGCCCGCTGTCGATTATCCTGATCGTCGGCGTGAACGGGTCGGGCAAGACGACCTCGATCGCCAAGCTCGCCAACCGCCTCAACAACATCAACAACCGCAAAGTCTTGCTGGCTGCTGGCGACACGTTCCGCGCCGCCGCCATTGAACAGCTTCAAATGTGGGGCGAGCGGATCGGCGTGCCGGTCGTCGCCAACAAGCCCGGTTCTGATCCGGCGGCGGTTGTTTACGACGCGACTGTCGCCGCTAATGCGCGCAATCGTGATGTGCTGATCGTCGATACGGCGGGTCGCCTGCACACGAATTACAACCTAATGGAAGAACTCGCCAAAATCAAGGCGGTGTCGGCGCGGGTTATCCCTGACGCGCCGCATGAAGTCTGGCTGGTGCTCGACGGGACGAACGGGCAGAACGCCGTGCAGCAGGCGATCAAGTTCCGCGAAATGGTGGACGTGACCGGCGTGATCGTCACCAAGCTCGACAGCACCGCTAAAGGCGGCATGGTCTTCGCGATTAACCACGATCTCGGCTTGCCGATCCACTACATCGGCTTGGGCGAAAAGGTGCACGATCTCGTCCCCTTCCGCCCAGACTTCTTCGTCGACAGCCTGTTTGAAGAAGACGAGACTTAGTGTCTGCTGGGATGCGATGGAAACTCTGAACAGTCAATTTGTGCAAATGCAGCAAGAAATCGACGCGCTGATGCTGCGGCTGGATATTGCCGCCAAAAAGCGCCGTGTCGAGCAGCTTGAAAAACAGTCATCTGACCCCGATTTCTGGTCGAACCCTGAGAGCGCTCAGAAGACGATGCAGGAAATTGCGCGCCTCAACAGCGAGATCGAACGCTGGCAGGCGCTGGCGACGCGCATCCGCGACGCGCTGGAACTGGCGAGTCTCGACGATCCCAGCCTGCTTGACGAGCTGACGAGCGAAGCCGAAGCGCTCAAGGAACTGGTCGAGCGCATGTCGCTCCAAGTGCTGCTGTCTGGACCCTACGATCACGAGGACGCGATCCTCGCCATTCACGCTGGGGCGGGTGGCACGGAGGCGCAGGATTGGGCGCAGATGCTCGAACGGATGTACCTGCGCTGGGCAGAGGACAACGGCTATAAGGTCGAGATCATCGAGCGCAGCGACGGCGAAGAAGCGGGCTTGAAAAGCGTGATGATCGGCATTCGCGGTGAGGACGCCTACGGCTACTTGCAGAGCGAGCAGGGTGTTCACCGGCTGGTTCGAATCAGCCCGTTTGACTCCGCAGCGCGCCGCCATACCTCGTTCGCCAAAGTCGAGTTGTGGCCCGACATACAGGATGACATCGCGATCGAGATCAGCGAGAAAGACCTGCGGATCGACACCTATCGATCGAGTGGCGCGGGCGGTCAGAATGTGCAAAAGAACGATACGGCGGTGCGGCTGACCCATATCCCGACCGGGATCGTTGTCCAGTGTCAGAATCAGCGCAGCCAGACGCAAAACCGCGAGCGGGCGATGCAGATTCTTAAGGCGCGGTTGTTCGAGATTGAGCGCAAGAAGCGTGATGCCGAACTCAACGTCCTCAAGGGTGAGAACGTGAACGCGGAGTGGGGCAGCCAGATTCGATCGTATGTGCTGCACCCCTACCAGCAGGTCAAAGACCACCGGACGGGACACGTCGTCGGCAATACAGGTGCTGTGCTCGACGGCAGGCTGAACGACTTCATGGAGACGTATCTGCGCGCCAAAGTCGGCAATGGCAGCCTCGAACCCGCGCCGGAAAGCGAACTCGAACCGTGAACCGACAGCGCAGGAGTCGAGATGAGCTACCTGAATTTCGCCGTCGAAGTCTCGTCCCTGCCGGATGGACGTTATCGAATTAGTGTCGCGTCGCCGGTTGGCGAAGCCAGCGCGGACGTTGACAACCCGTTTACGACCCAAGACATTCAAGATGCTGTCGCCGTCCTCGGACGGACGCGCCGCGTTCCGCGCGCCGAGGAGAATGACACCGCGCGCCGTCTTGGCGAGCGTCTGTTTGAATTTCTGATTCGCAGCAGTGACGACATCAACGCTGCTTACTACGCCAGTCTTGAACGCGCCGGCAGCGCCGGACTGCGCATCCGCCTGACCGTCGAAGGCGCAGGTGAACTGCACGCCCTGCCATGGGAATACCTGCGCGACCCGAACCGCGACTTTCTGGCGCTGTCGCGCTCGACGCCGATCGTCCGCTATACACCGCAGTTGAATATTCGTCCGCCTGTGCCGATTAAGTACCCGCTGCGGGTGCTGGTCATGATCTCCGCGCCATCGGATTTTCCCGAACTCGACGTCGAGGGCGAGTGGGTGCGCCTCAACGAGGCGACCGCCGATCTACGCGCGCGCGGCTTGATGGTGCTCGAACGGCTCGACAGTGCGACCCTGATAGCGCTCCAGCGGCGGCTGCGGTCGGCGGAGTACCACATCTTTCATTTCATCGGTCACAGCGATTATGACGCAGTCTCGGGACAGGGCGTCCTCGTGTTTGAGCGCGAAAGCGACGAGAGCAAGGGACAGATCATCAGCGGGGCGTCGCTCGGGCGCGAGCTTGGCGAGGAGAACTCGCTGCGCTTGGTTGTGCTCAACTCGTGCCACAGCGCGCGCCGACCGGACTCCGACGCGCTGGCGGGGATCAGCAGCAGCATCGTCGCGCGTGGCGTTCCTGCCGTCGTCGCGATGCAGTTTGCCATCAGCGACGGCGCGGCAAAGGCGTTCGCCGAGGAGTTTTACCGCGTGCTGGCGGAGATGTCGCCGATCGACACTGCCGTCAGCGAAGCACGCCGCGCCATCGCCAACCGGATGCACAATATTGAGTGGGGGACGCCGGTTCTCTACATGCGCTCGGAGAGCGGGGTGCTTTTCCGGTCGGCGAGCAGCACCGAGACGCGCCCTGTGCAGAGGCGTATTGAGGATACGACGCCATCGACACAGCGCCCACCTCACGCGCAGCCTAAGCCGTCTAGGAT
>JAEVZT010000284.1 GCA_023392115.1 Chloroflexota bacterium | reverse complement strand
CGAAACGAAGAATAGATAAACCCCCGCCGCGAGGATGGCGATCACGGCGACGATACCGAGCAAAATCTGAAGCAATTTTCTCATCCTGTGCCTCAACGATGGTGCGGTCATGCATTGATGTTAACAGGCGGCGGCGAAGAAACCCACAACTCTGATACGCGCCAGTTTGCCGCCCCTACCGGCGGCGGGTGGTGAAGAATATCAACCGGAAGCGCCGGTATCACTCCATTCATTCGCGCGCAAGCGAAGAATACCGTGAAAAATTCATCGAGGGGTGTATGCGCCCATCCGTATATGGAGTATAATGAAATGTGTGCCGATATGTTTTAGGAGCGTGATAACGGCTGTTCCGCGACAACCTGTCCATTGATTGACGAGTCAAGACAAAGGTAGAAGCGATGGCGATCCACTTAGACCGGGAGCCAGCCGTACTTGAACTGACGCCGCAGCAGATCATCGAGGACTACCGCATCGCTTATCGAAGCCGCCAAGTGAGCCTGCTCGGCCGGCAGGAAGTCCTCGGCGGTCGGGCTAAGTTCGGCGTCTTCGGCGATGGCAAGGAAATTCCGCAGGTCGCGCTGGCGCATGCTTTCCGAAAAGGCGATTTCCGCAGCGGCTACTACCGCGACCAAACGCTGATGTTCGCGCTCGGCGAACTGACGATACAAGCCTACTTCGCGCAGCTCTACGCGCATGCCGATCCCGACGCCGAACCCGCTTCCGGCGGTCGAATGATGAATGCCCATTTTGTCACCCACAGTCTGAATCCCGACGGCACTTGGCGCGACCTGACGCGCCAGTTCAACACGTCGGCGGACATATCCCCGACGGCGTCGCAGATGCCGCGCCTCGTCGGGCTGGCGTACGCCTCGCGCCTGTATCGTGAGATAGACGAACTGCGCCAGTTGACGACATTTTCGCGCGGCGGGGATGAAGTCGCCTTCGGCATTATCGGCAACGCGAGCTGCGCCGAGGGAATGTTCTGGGAAGCCATCAACGCGATCGGCGTGCTGCGCGCCCCGGCGGTGATCACGATCCTTGATGATGGCTACGGCATCTCGGTCACCAACAAACATCAGATGCTGAAAGAGAACCTGTCGGCGCTGCTGGCGGGCTTCCAGCGCGAGCCGGGCGGCGACGGTTATGATGTTTACCGCGTCTATGGCTGGGATTACCCGACTCTGGTCGACACGTACGCGAGGGCAGCGAAAACGGCGCGCGACGAGCACGTCCCGGCGATCATCCACGTCGTCGAACTGACACAGCCGCAGGGACACTCGACATCCGGCAGCCACGAGCGCTACAAGTCACCCGAACGCCTTGAGTGGGAACGTGAGCACGACTGCCTGACGCGGATGCGCCAGTGGATGCTCGACAGCGGGGTGATCGACGCGGAAACGCTCGACGGCCGCGAAGCCGAAGACAGGGAATACGTCCGCGCCGAGATGAAGGTGGCGTGGACGCGTTTCACCGGATCGGTCGATGCGGAGCGGCAGCAGGCGAATGACCTGATCGAAGCGATCGCGCGCGAGTCGCAGTACGCGAAACGCTTGCGCGGGATTCAGCAGGCGCTGTTCAACACGCCGTACCCGCTGCGGCGCGACATCATGGCGGCGGCGCTCGAAACGCTGCGCATCACGCGGCAGGAAGCGATCCCCGCGCGCGCCGAATTGATCGCGTGGCGTGAAAAACGGCGCGAACGCTACAACGATCTCTACGGGTCGCACCTCTACAGCCAGTCTGCCGAGTCACCGCTGAACGTGCCCGAAGTCAAGCCGGTTTACCCGGCAAAACCGGCGCTCGTTCCCGGTTTCCAGCTTTTGAACCAGTTCTTCGACGCGGCGCTCGCCCGCGACCCGCGCGTGATCATCTTCGGCGAAGATGTCGGCTTTCTCGGCGGCGTCAACCAGACGACGAGCGGCTTGCAAGCGAAATACGGTGAACTGCGCGTGTCGGACACCGGCATCCGCGAGATGACGATCGCCGGACAGGCGATCGGGCTGGCGCTGCGCGGCTTGCGCCCGATCGCGGAAATTCAGTATCTCGACTATCTGCTCTACGCGCTGCAAATCCTCGCCGACGACTTGGCGACGCTACACTGGCGCACGGTCGGCAGGCAGAAAGCCCCGGCGATCATCAGCACGCGCGGTCACCGACTCGAGGGAATCTGGCATTCGGGGTCGCCGATGGCGGGGATCATCAACCTCGTCCATGGGATGCACATCCTCGTCCCGCGTGACATGACGCGCGCCGTCGGCTTCTACAATACGCTGCTCAAGGGCGACGATCCGGGGATTGTGATCGAGGCACTCAACGGCTACCGCAAGAAAGAGCCGCTGCCAGACAACGTAAGCGAGATCTGCGTCCCGCTCGGCGTTCCCGAAATCCTGCGCCCCGGCACGGACGTGACCTTCGTGACCTATGGCGCGCTGTGCTGGAACGCGCTGGCGGCGGCGGATAAGCTGGCGCAGGTCGGCATCGAGGTCGAGGTGATCGACGCTCAATCGCTGCTGCCGTTCGACATTCACGGCGTGATCGGCGAGTCGCTCAAGAAGACGAGCCGCATCATCTTCGCCGACGAGGACGTGCCCGGTGGGACGACGGCGTACATGGCGCAGCAGGTGATCGAGGTGCAGGGCGGCTTCCGCTGGCTCGACGCGTCACCGGTCACGCTGCCGGCGCGTGAACACCGTCCGGCGTATGGCAGCGATGGCAACTACTTCTCGAAACCGAATGCCGAAGACATTTTTGAAGCCGTTTATGAGTTGATGAACGAAGCTGATCCGGCGCGCTACCCGCGTTTTTACTAGTGCTGTCAACAGTTGACAGTTGACAGTTCACAATAAGAACGAAACTCCTCGCTTGGGAGAGGAGAGGGGTTTTGGCGCGATTGTTGCGCGTTCGCGCCTTGTGTGTTATCGTGTCCGCCGAAAGGAAACGAAGCCGAGATACGCGCGTGATCAAGTGTTGTGATGCCACCTGTTCGTTCGATAATCGAAAATCGGTGTCGTGCGCTGTGGCGTAACAACTTCTATTCATTGTCTGCGTGAAGCCCCGATACCTGATCAGGTAGGGGCTTTTTTGTTTGGCGCGTGCTGCGGTTGACCTGCTCCAGCGTTTTTGACGGGGCTTGAACATATTTCAGGCAAGTTCAGGACACAATTGGAGGTTCAGGATGTCTAAACGTTCGCTGTTGTTTGTGCTGGTTACGTTATTGGCGCTGCTGTCGCTGACGTTCGCGGCGGCGGCACAGGATGATCCCGTCTATGGAGAGCTGCCGGACTTGGGCGGGGAAGAGGTCGTGATCGCGGTTGAGAACCTGTACCCGCCGTTCCAGTTCGAAGGAGCGGACGGCGAGGCGATGGGTTACGAGTATGACATGATCGAGGAGTTGGCGGAGCGGCTGAACTTCGAGCCGGTGTTCCAGACGACGAGCTTCGACGTCTTGATTTCGGCGGTCGGCGAAGGGCAGTACGACGCGGGGATCACGGGGATCAGCATCCGCGAGGAACGGCGGGAGATCGTCGACTTCAGCGAGCCGTACATCAACCTCGACCAGTACCTGTTGGTGCGGGCGGACGAAGACCGGTTCACCAACCTCGACGAGTTCGTGGCGAATGATGACCTGATCATGGGCGTGCAGGCAGGGTCGTCGGGCTTCTTCGTGACCGACGGCGTGGTGCCGGAAGAGCGGCGGGTGGTGTTCAACGAGTTCGGCGCGCTGATCGCGGCGCTGAACGCGGGGGATGTCGACGCGGTACCGGCGGATGCGTCAGCGGCGGCGGGGTTCATCGGGGCGACGGCGGACGCGCTCAAGCTGGTCGGCGACCCGATCTCGCGCGACGAGTTCGGCATCATCTTCCCGAAGGGGAGCGAGCTTGTCGAGGCGTTCAATGCCGGCATCGCCAGCCTGCGCGAAGATGGTTATCTCGATTTCCTGTACAACAAGTGGTTCTTCGACTACGACGCGTCGACCGGCGAGCTGTACGCTGACCTGCCGGACTTGGGCGGGGAAGAGGTCGTGATCGCGGTCGAGAAC
>JAEVZT010000283.1 GCA_023392115.1 Chloroflexota bacterium | reverse complement strand
GTCTTTGAGCACCGGCAAACCGATGATCGGTTCGACCTGAATTCGGTCGCCGAGGTCGCGCGCCAGCACCTTACATGCCAGCCGGTTCATGCCGTTGATACGCATCGCGTCCGACCCGCAAATGCCGTGCGCGCAGGCGCGGCGCAGCGTCAGCGTGCCGTCCTGCTCCCACTTGATGCGGTGCAGCAGTTCCAACACGCGGTCGGTTTCCTCGACATCGTGCAGGACGAATTCCTGCCAGTAGGGTTTATTTTTGCCCGACACTTCGGGGTTGAAGCGCCGAATGCGAAAGGTCACATCCATGAGTCAGTATTCCTCATTCCTAGGAGAAGTACTGAGTACATAGTACTGAGTGCTGAGAAAAGCATTTCTTAACGTCCTGCCTCAGCACTCAGTACTCAGTACTCGGCACTCTAGTACGTCCGGACTTTTGGCTTGAAGCGTTCGTCGGTTTCCGCCAGCGACATATCAACTTTCTTTTTCGTGTTGATGATCGGGTCGCTCACGCCGGTAGCATACGGTGAGGAACCCGGCTGCGGTGAAATCAGCGTGTGAACGAGCCAATTTTCATCGTCGCGCTGCTGATAGTCCTCGCGGCTGTGACCGCCCCGGCTCTCGGTGCGGTTCATCGCGCTGAGCGTCGTCAGTTCCGCCAGATCGAGCAGGCAGCCGAGTTCCCACGCTTCCATCAGGTCGGTGTTCCACTTGCTGCCCTTGTCGTCAATCACCAGATCGGTCTGGTAGCGTTCTTTCAGCTCGCGCACGCAGTTGAGCGCCGTCTGCATATGCTCCTGCGTGCGGAACACGCTGACGTTGTCCATCATCGTCTGCTGCATTTCCTGCCGCAGCTGTCCGTGACGACTCTTGCCGCTGCTGGTGCGAATACGCTCAAGCTCCGCCTCGACTTCGCGCTGCGGGTTCGCCGGCAGCGGGACGTAGTCCGACTGCTTGACGAAATCGGCGATCTTCATGCCGCCGCGCCGCCCGAAGACGACAAGGTCGACCAGCGAATTCGTGCCTAGACGGTTCGCGCCATGACAGCTCACACAGGCGACTTCACCCGCGGCGTACAAGCCGGGCATGACCGTCCAATTCTCGTCGATCACGCCTTCGCCGTCGACGTTCGTTGGAATCCCGCCCATCGCGTAATGCGCCGTCGGCTGAATCGGCATCGGCTCTTTGACCGGATCGACGCCCAAATAGACGCGGCAGAAATCGAGGATGTCGGGCAGCTTCTTTTCGACGTACTCGCCGTCGATGCGGCGGGTTTCGCCGGCTTCCGCCAGATAGCGGTTCACGGTCTCCGGCGTCACGTCAAGATAGACATAATCCTTGCCCTTGATGCCGCGCCCCTCGCGGATTTCAAGGTAGATCGAGCGGCTGATCACGTCGCGGCTGGCGAGGTCTTTGATGTTCGGCGCGTAGCGTTCCATGAAACGCTCGCCGCGCCCGTTGATCAGCACGCCGCCCTCGCCGCGCACGCCTTCGGTGATCAGGATGCCCATCTTGTAGATGCCGGTCGGGTGGAACTGGAAGAATTCCAGATCCTGAAGCGGGACGCCGCGCCGGTAGACGACCGCCGCCCCGTCGCCGGTCAGGCTGTGCGCGTTGCTCGTCACCGACCAGACGCGCCCCCAGCCGCCGGTCGCAAACAGCGTCGCCTTGCTGTGGAAAACGTGCAGCTCGCCCGTGCCGAGTTCGACGGCGACAACGCCGCAGACCGCGCCGTTGTTGACGATCATGTCGACGACGTGGAACTCGTCAAAGAAGGTGACGTTATGCTTGATGCACTGCTGGTACAGCGTTTGCAAGATCATGTGACCCGTGCGGTCGGCGGCGTGACAGGCGCGGCGCACCGGCGCTGTGCCAAAATTGCTCGTGTGCCCGCCGAAACGCCGCTGGCTGATCTTGCCGTCGTCGGTGCGGTCGAAGGGCAGCCCCATGTGTTCAAGCTCGATCACGGCGTCAATGGCAGTTTCCGCCAGCACCTTCGCCGCGTTCTGGTCGACTAGATAATCGCCGCCCTTGACGGTGTCATAGGCGTGCCACAGCGGGCTGTCCTCTTCCAGATTGCCGAGCGCCGCGCCGATGCCGCCCTGCGCCGTCCCGGTGTGGCTGCGCGTCGGGTAGAGCTTGCTCAGCACGGCGACCTGCGCGCCCCCCTTTGTCGCGTACAGCGCCGCCATCAGCCCCGCGCCGCCAGCGCCGACAATGAGCGCTTCATACTGATGTGTTTTCATTGTTTTCCTCTAATACGCTCGTGCGTTTTACTTATTCCAAACCCAGATTGCGCGCGGCTTCCTCTGCCATCTGGACTGCCGTCTGATCAATCGTGCTGAACAGCGCCAGCCCGCCGACAACCAGCAGGACGGCACCGCCGATGACGCACAGGTAAACCATCGCGCGGCGCAGGAAGGCGTTCGTCATGGTGTAATCGGTCAGGACGTAGCGCAGACCATTGAAACCGTGCAGGACAACCGTCGCCAGCAGCAGGATGTCGAAGATGCGCCAGACGGCGATGCCCGCCACCAGATGATTCCAGCGCGCGGCGACGAATTCGACGGCTGTACCGCTGGCGTTCACCGCGCCTGTGCCGACGACGACCGAGTCGGCTGCCGTGATGTCGAATACGCCCTGAATGACGTGCATCATCGCCAAGTGTCCGAAGACCAACGGGACGATAATCAAGCCGCTGACACGCATGAACGACCACCAGAAACGCTCAAGCCGGCTGCCGCGCCCCTTGCCGACGGGACCGGGCTTCGCGTTGCCGGTGATGACGCCCGCGATCGCCGACAGCACGAGCGCACCAACCGCCGCCGCCCCAATGCCGATGGCGAACGGGAGCTGTTCCTGAAGGACAACATTCAGCGGCAGGATGCTTGGCTGCTCGTTGTAGAAATTGAGGACGTGGGTGAACATCAGCAGAAAGACGGGGATCAGCACGAGGATCGTCGCGCCGAGGACGATGTACGCCCCGCGCGCCTGATGTTTCCACAGCACCGGGCGGAAGTCGAATATAGCAATCCTCAGCCCGTTGAAAGCGTGGTATACGACGCACGCGACCAGCGCAAACTCGCCGATCGTGAACAGCGGCGTCTGGTAAATGGCGATCGCTTTGACATACAGGTCAGGGTAAAACGCCGCCCACGATGTATCGATGACGTGTAGGGTCAGGAACAGAACGACACCTAGCCCCGTGATCCGGTGGAGTACCCAGCTCCACTGACCAATTGCGCCGCGATAACGCAGCGTCTCGGTTACGGTTAAGACAAGCGAAGTCAAGGTCAATATCTCCTAAATAGTGGCGCTGATGCGAAACGGCGGTTTGTAGTTGGGGCAGCACCGCCAGAACGCGGCATGCAGGACTTTTGCCTGATTATAACCCCCTCGCCCGCGCCTGCAAGTCCGTTTCGCACCCCTGCCCGCCGGAATAAAAAGGGCGGCTTGCGCCGCCCAGTACTCACTCGTGCAATTAGTCGACGCCGCGCATACGCGGATCAAGCGCGTCGCGCAAGCCGTCGCCGAGGAAGTTGAAGGCGAACATGATCAGGAACAGAGCGATGGCGGGGAACAGCGCCTGATTCGGATAGGTGCTGATCGACTGCGCGCCGTCGGAGATCATGCCCCCCCAGCTCGGATACGGCGGCTGCACGCCCAAGCCGATGAACGACAGGAACGCTTCATATGAGATATACGTCGGAATGGTCAGCGTCTCGGCGACGATAATTGGACCGAGGATGTTTGGCAGCATGTGGCGGAACATGATTCCGCGCGTGCCGACGCCCATTGAACGCGCCGCCTCGACATATTCCTTCTCGCGCACCGACAGGATTTGACCGCGCACCAGACGCGCGAGGTTCATCCACGACGTGATGCCGACGCCGATCGCGATCAAGCCCATGCCGCCGAGCGACTGGTTGTCGATGCGTCCAATCT
>JAEVZT010000252.1 GCA_023392115.1 Chloroflexota bacterium | reverse complement strand
CGCCTATCACCATGACATAGAGCAGAGTCATGCCGCCCTCGGCGAGCGTGCTGCCGATCAGCGGACCGACGAACGTCGCTAGCCCGATCACCTGATTGTACGCCGCAGAGTGTGTCGTCATCTGGTCGCTCGCCGTGCTCGACATGAAATAGCCGAACAGCCCGATCGTCGCCGCCGTCCATGCAGCGCCGGAGATCGCCGCGCCGATCAGGGTGAAGTACAGTCCCGGCACAAGGGCGATCGTCAGCGCCGCCAGTGCCGTCCCGCCCATCGCCAGCGCGATCATCGCCCGGTTGCCAATGTGCGCGACGATCTTGGGCGTGAGCAGCGCCATCGTCGCGCCGGCTGCCAGCTCGATCATTCCGAACAGGGCGATGAAGCCTTCCGCCGCGCCGTGATGCTTGACAAGATAAATCGGCGTCACCGGAACGATCGTGAAGAAGGCAACGTGGATCACCGCGGCAGTGAACGCGACCCGCCGGAAGGACGACGCGCGCCATGCCTTGAATGGGAGTTCGTGCCGCACGGCGATCGGCGTCGGCAGAATCACGCGCAGCTTCGTGAGGTGTATAAGGCTGGCGAGCGCGAACAGAAACGCGACGGCGTACATCACCTGATAGTTAATCGGGAAGGCGGCTTTCTCCAGCCACAGCCCGCAAGCCAGCGCGCTTACGCCGACACAGATATTCATCGCCAGCGAGCGCACGCTCAACAGGCGTGTCATCACGCCGTCGGGGATGGTTTCGCGCATCATGACGAAGAACGTCACATTCGCGACCCCCTGCGGGATGGCAGGCAGCGACGCGGCGAGGATCAACCAGAACGGCTGCCAGTCGGGCGGCAGAAGCGGCGCAGCCGCCGGCAGCAGGAAGACGAAGCGGTGTCCCAGTCCCGGCAAAAAGAGCGCCTTAATCGCGTTCGGGAAGTGCTGCTGCCACCAGCCGCTGAATGTCGCCGAAATCAACAGGATCAGCGCTGGGAAAGCGGTCAGCCAGCCGAGATCCGCGGGCGTGCCGCCGAGCCGGATGGCGTAGACCGACAGGAAACGCGAGGTCGTTGCCAGCGCCAATCCAAACCATGCAATATCCATCACGAGATGATTGAAGTTCGAACGTTCGACAACATCAGTAGGAGCGATACGCATAAATTGTCTGAATCCGGGTGAGTTGTGTAGACGCAAGATTAACGCTAGTACGGGTTGCCGTCGGCGACAATGAGTCCGGCTGGCTTGCTTGGATATAGACACCTGAGCGATCATACGCCTTGCCTGCCATGCGGAGCGTTAAGACAAATATCAGCCCGATTTCAGGAGATTTGCGACTACGGCGCGGGGCTTGTTTGCGCTAGTCTGTATGCAGGAAGAATAGTGCTTACGAGGCGTCACCAGACGCCGAATAGAGAGGCAGCTTATGCATTCGAGTCTAGAGATAGCCCAGCGCGCGGTAATGCAGCCGATTTCGCATATCGCCGAGCAAATGGGGTTAGAACCGGAAGATTTCGACACCTACGGCAGCCCTTACGTCGCGAAAGTCAATCTTGATGTCATCGATAAATTGAAGGATCGCCCCGACGCGAAATATGTCGTCGTCACGGCGATCACCCCCACCCCGCTTGGCGAGGGCAAAACAACAACCCTCGTCGGCTTGGGTCAAGCCATGAAGCACATCGGCAAGCGCGGCATTATCGCATTGCGCCAGCCGTCGCAGGGACCGACATTCGGCATCAAAGGCGGCGCGGCGGGCGGCGGATTCGCGCAGGTCGTGCCGATGGAAACCTTCAACCTGCATCTGACCGGCGATATTCACGCGGTCACGGCCGCCAACAACCTGCTCGCCGCGATGATCGACAACCGCCTGATGCGCGGCAACAAGCTCAACATCGACCCCGACACGATCACATGGAAGCGCGTGCTGGACGTGAACGATCGCGGTCTGCGCCACATCATCACTGGCTTGGGCGGCAGATCAGAAGGCGGTGTCTTACGAGAAACCGGCTTCGACATCGCCGTCGCCAGCGAAGTCATGGCGATCCTCGCGCTGACGACGTCGCTCAAAGACATGCGCGAGCGCTTCGGGCGGATCGTGATCGGCTTGACCTACGACAAGCAGCCGGTCACCGCCGAGATGATCGGCGCGGCGGGGGCGATGACGGCGCTGATGCGCGAAGCCCTGCGCCCGAACCTGCTGCAAACCCTCGAAAATACGCCGGCGTTCGTCCATGCCGGACCATTCGCCAACATCGCGCACGGCAACAGCAGCATCCTCGCCGACATGATCGCCGTCAAGTGTGGCGACTACATCATGACCGAAGCCGGTTTCGGCGCGGACATCGGCGCGGAGAAGTTCTTCAACATCAAGTGCCGCTACAGCGGTCTGAAACCGAGCGCGGCGGTGTTGGTGGCGACGGTGCGCGCCCTCAAGACGCACAGCGGGCGCTATAAGGTCGTCGCCGGCAAGAAGCTGCCGGCGGAAATGCTCGAAAAGAACGTCGCCGACGTCGAGGCGGGCGCTGTCAACCTGATCAAGCAGATCGAGAACGCGCGCCTGCACGGCGTGACACCGGTCGTGGCGATCAACGTGTTCGACGGTGACCATCAGGAAGAGATCGACGCCATCAAGCGCATCGCCGTTGAAGCGGGGGCGCTCGGCGCGGCGGAAGCCCGTCACTTCACGCTCGGCGGGCTGGGCGCTGTCGAGCTGGCGGAGATGGTCGTGCAAGCAGCCGACCAGCCGAACCAGTTCCGCTTCCTTTACGATCTCGACACGCCGATCAAGGCGAAAATCGAAGCAATTGCCACCAAGATTTACGGCGCGGACGGCGTCCGTTACGAACCGCTGGCGGAGCGCCAGATCCGCGACTACGAAGCCAACGGCTTCGGCAGCCTGCCGATCTGCATGGCGAAGACGCACCTCAGCCTGAGCCACGACCCGACGCTCAAGGGCGCGCCGAAGGGCTTCACGCTGCCAATCCGTGAGGTGCGGGCGAGCGTCGGCGCGGGCTTCATCTACCCGATCTGCGGCGATATGATGACGATGCCCGGCTTGCCGGAACATCCCGCCGCCGAAGGGATCGACATCGACGACGACGGCGAAATCGTCGGGATGTTTTAGAAAAGTAAACAGTAAACAGTGGACAGTTCACAGTAAGTGCATCAAGACTCTTGCTGTGAACTGTCAACTGGCAACTGATTACTGTTAACGATTTACTCCTCCAACCTCTAACCGACTCCTTCTGACACTGCGGTGGCGGATGATGTAAAATGAACGTAATTCTTAAACCTACGCTCACACGGAGGGATCGTATGTCATTTTTCGGGAATCGCCGTCAAAGCGAACCGACACCCGCGCCCGCGCCGCAGAAGCCGCAGACTCCGCCGCAAACAACCGCGCTGCCACCGCAGCCTGTCGGCTTTGAGACGGTGCTCGGCGCGAACTGCACGCTCGAAGGCACGCTCCGCAGCAGCGCTAACGTGCGCCTCGACGGCACATTTACGGGCACGCTGGAGATCACCGGCAACGTGTTGGTCGGCGAAACTGCCAAGATCACGGCGGACATCAACGCCAAGAACATTTCGATCGCCGGGGCGGTGCGCGGCAACGTCAGCGGCAAGAAGGTTCAGCTTCTGCGCACCGGGCGTATCTGGGGCGATATTCACGCGGCGGCGCTGACGACCGAAGAAGGGGCATTCATCGACGGCAAGATCGCCATGAGCAGCCAAGAACCTGTCGTGCCGCCAGACGAGGAAACGCCTGACATTTTCGAAGTCACGCCTGAGCCGACGGTGATCGGCATGGGGGCTGTCGAGGAAGAAGAAACGATCGAGCCGCCGAGCGACGCGCCCGAAGACGGCGAGGTCGACAACATCAACGAGGGGCTTGAAGACGAACTGCCCGTCGGCGGCGACTGGTCTGAAGGACAAACCAACGC
>JAEVZT010000232.1 GCA_023392115.1 Chloroflexota bacterium | reverse complement strand
AGACCGGGTTCGTACCACGGCTGCCAGTAGACGTGCCTGTCCATCCGCCAGTCCTCGCGATATCCCGTTACCGACTTACGAGTCCTCATCCTGCGATACGTCGGTTAAACGGTCGCCGCGCTGGCGGCGGATCGCCTGTTCCCACGGCTTGACCGCCGTGCCGGTGTAGCCGATCTCGCGCATGCGTTCGAGTTCAAGCCGCTCGAGCGTGTCCGCCAGCGCCGCATGGTCGTTTTCGGGGATGCGGCGGCTGATGCCGCGTTCGTCCTGATAGACGTAGCCGATGCCGCCGCACCAGCGGCACTCGATTTCGCCCTGCTCGTCGTCGTCAAGCCAGCCGTAACCGTCACAGGCGGCACAGCGCGTCACGTTCATCGCCCTATTAACCCCCCGTCATGCCTTCGGGAATTTGCAGCGGCGTGTACGGTTCTTCCGACCACCACCACGGGAAAGGCGCTTGTGGTGCGTCGAAGTAGGCGTCGAGGATGCGCCGGACGATCGGCGCGGCAGTTTCCGATCCCTCGCGGCTGCTTTCGACCATCACGGCGACGGCGACTTCGGGGTTGTCTGCCGGCGCGTAGGCGACGAACCATCCGTGCGGTTCGGTGCGTCCGGTCTGCGCCGTGCCCGTCTTGCCGCAAGCCGTATACGGCGCGACGCCCGTCCCTTCCTCGTCGTCGAACACGAACCACGCCGTGCCGATTTCCTGCCCCGATGTTCGCCCGATGGCGTCGCGCGTTGTCACAGCGCACATGCCTTCGCGGACGACGTCAAGCGTTGACGACGAAAGCTCCATCTCGCCGGCAACGCGCGGCTCTGCGACGAACGTCGGTTCAGAACCCTCTTCGCCGCCGACTTGCTGGACAACATACGGCGTGTAGAGCGTGCCGCCGTTGGCGACCCCTGCGACCAACCTCGCCATTTGCACGATCGTCACCTGCATGTCCGACTGTCCGATCGCCGCGGAAATCCCCTGATCGATGCCGCGCACGAGCGAGATCTGACCGGACGCTTCGCGCGTCTGCGAGTCGATCACCAGCCCGGTCGGGCGTCCAAGCCCCATGCGCTGCGCGTAATCGCCGAGGACTGTCAGCCCGCGGTCGCGTGCCAGCAGCGCGCCCATCTGGTAAAAGAACGGATTGCACGACGCCGAGAGCGCCTCGCTCATCGTCACCTCGCCGGTGTTGAAACGCCGTTCTTCCGGCTCCATGTTGCGCCAGTCATAGCGCACTGGCAGGGTATCGCCGAATTCACCGCCGCGCCATTCCATCGCGCAGTCGAAGATTTGATCCGGTCGGAACAGACGCTCCTCGGCGGCGGCTGCCAGCGTGACAATCTTGAACACCGACCCCGGCGGGTACTGCTCCTGAATCACACGATTGATGAACGGTCGGCGAGGATCGCCGTTCAGGCTGGTGATGTAGTTGCCGACCAACCACATTTCGGTGTCGGGGTGAAAAATACCCGGATCGAACGTCGGGTAGCTGGCGAGCGCTAGCACCGCGCCACTATCCACGTCGAGAACGATCGCGCCCGCGCCGGTTGAATGTTCCGACGATGCCCAGTTGCCCGCCGCTTCGTTATAGGCGTCCGACAGCGCCTGCGCCGTCGCCAGTTGAAGCTCGTAATCGAGTGTCAGCGTGACCGACTGCGGCGGCGTCCCTGCCGCGCCCGCCAGTTCGCGCACCGTCATGCCGCCCGGCTCGACGATTCGCAGCAGGCGTTCGGGACCGCCGGCGAGTTCTTCTTCATACTCCAGTTCGATGCCACTCAAGCCGACAATGTCGCCCGACTCGTAACCGCGATCGAGATAGCTTTGGAGCTGCTCGGTTGAAATCTGCCCGACGTAGCCGACAGTATGCGAGGCGATTCCATGACCGGCATAGCGGCGCGTCGTCTGGCTCGACATGCGGATGTTGCACACGCTCAAGAGGTTCTGCTCGTGGCGCGCGTAATCCGCCGGATCCATGTCGCCGATCGGAAACACCGTCTCCGCGCTGGCACGGTAGCCGTTGAACTGTTCGAGCAGTTCGGCACGGTTGCGGCGCAGCACCGCCGCCAGCACGTCGAGGCACGCCGCCTCGTCGTAGACCTCATTCAACGCTAGATAGATCGTCACGACTTCCGAGTCCTGCTCGACCAGCGGCACGCCATTTCTGTCAAGGATATTGCCGCGCGGCGGGCGCGTCGACACGGCGCTTAAGCGCGTGCCGGGTGCGTAGCCGTCGAAGATGTCCATCTGCGTCCACGCGACGCGCCACACGTTGCTCGGCGCCTTGACGACGCGCATCACCCGCCCTGTATCCTCGATTTCGCCGAAGATCGAAGAGTCAATCGTCACGTCATAAGTGACTGCCGCCGTCATGCCCTGTTCTTCGGCATCGCCGATCGTGTAGCGCACGTTCTGCGTGCCGAGCAACTCATCCGCCTGTTCATAGATGGTGCGGAAGACCGAAAACGCGGTCAGCCCCTGACTCTCGCTGCTGAGCTGCGCGTACATCGTTTCGTAATTGCGTTCATTCCAGCCGTCCAGAAACGCCCGCACCACGTCCTGCGGCGACTGTGCGATCTGGATGATCGGCGCTGCTGCATCCCCGCTCGCGCCGCCGGAAATCGTTACCGTGCCGCATGCCGTCAGGCACAGCAGCAGCGCGAGCATGAAGGCGAAACTAACGTGTGTCGGGTTCTTCACAAGCCTTAGTTCACTCACTCGACATTCACTCAGTCGGTATACAACGCAGAGGCGCAGTCATGCTGCGCCCCCACAGAACCGCTTTACTATAGCAACCGCGTCCTGACCCGTCCAGAATCAAATGCGTCCGGCGGATTTCGCCGGACGCGCATGTCTTCTCTCGTAGACGGGGACTACAGGAATTCGTTCTTCGACTTCTCAGCCCCGCTCTGGTCGCGCCGGATACTGCCGCGCAGGTTGTTGCCGAACAACATGTACAGCCCAACGCCGATCAACGCGATCGGCAGCCAGTTGTTCCCCAACCGCAGCACGTCCTGAATTGAAAAGAACACGCCCATGACGAGCAGCGCGAGCGCGCCGCGGTCATCCGACCAGTTCTTGCCTTCGGTGATCGTGCGGAGCATCATGGCGATCCCGAGGACGAACAACACACCGGGCCACCAGTAATTCCCGAGAATGAACAGAATCCCCATGCCAATGAGGATTGCTCCGCCAAACACCTGATCCGAACGCTTGTTGCTCATGGCTGATCCCCCCCAGACATCTATGGTCGTTACACTTGTAAATACGCAGAGTGTCCTCGAAAAGTTGCGTCAAGTTGAGAATAAAAAAGCTCCACCCGGGGATGAGGTGGAGCAAAAAGAAGTGAATTTTTCCTAAAGGCTCTTTTGGTTACCCTGTCATCGGG
>JAEVZT010000156.1 GCA_023392115.1 Chloroflexota bacterium | reverse complement strand
GCCGCACATCGACGCTGCCGACGGCGAGCAGTTGTGGGCGGACAACGTCATCGTGATCGAAGTGCCGCACGAGGAACGCCCCGACCTGTTCGAGCCGG
Organism: Chloroflexota bacterium; assembly: GCA_023392115.1. GTDB lineage: Bacteria > Chloroflexota > Anaerolineae > Aggregatilineales > Phototrophicaceae > Flexifilum. The sequence continues at coordinate 6,707 of JAEVZT010000156.1, read as the reverse complement.
AAAGCCGGTCGGCGTCGCAGCAGATCAATCTGTGGGATACCGGGCGGGCGTACCTGTTCCGCGATGGCGTCTATTATGAAGGCTACTGGCGGCGGCGCTACACCGAGCCGGGAACGGCGCTCGAAATCATGTACGGTAACAACGTGCCGATCATGATGAAGCCGGGGCGGACGTGGGTCATGGTCACGCGCTGGATGAACTACTTCACCATCTCGACCGAGCAGCCCGATATCGAGGCGACGTGGAATATCGTCCGCCTGACGCCGACCAATACGCCGTGGCCAACCCCCGCTCGCTCGCAGCCCACCGCAACGCCTGAAGTTCCACTTACTGCTCCAGATACCGAGACGGACGCAGGTTGAAGTGTACGATTTCTCGCGGGGACTTTCTCCAATTTGCAATGGGAGAAAGTCCCCGCTTTATCACATCAAATGTGACTCTAATCATAGAGTGCTAGAATCGACTGTTGCACTGTCCTTATAGAGAGCTATAATCGAACACATGTACACAATTTCTTCTGGGATTGAAATCAAACCCATGACCCAGCAGGATAAGATCGCCGTGCGCGGCGCGCGCGAACATAACCTGAAGAACATTGACGTGGACATTCCACGCAACAAGTTCGTCGTCATCACCGGCTTGTCCGGTTCGGGCAAGTCGTCGCTGGCATTCGACACGATCTTCGCCGAAGGACAGCGGCGCTATGTCGAGAGCCTGAGCGCCTACGCGCGCCAGTTCCTCGGTCAGATGGAGAAGCCCGACGTCGACCAGATCGAGGGGCTGAGTCCGGCGGTGTCGATCGATCAGAAGGGCGTCAGCCACAACCCGCGCTCGACGGTCGGCACGGTGACTGAGATTTACGACTACCTGCGCCTGCTCTACGCGCGGATCGGCATCCCACACTGCCCGGTCTGCGGCGAAGAAGTCGTCGCTCAGAGCGCGCAGCAGATGGTCGACGAAGTCAAGAACCTGCCCGAAGGGACGCGGATTCAAATTCTCGCGCCGGTGATCAAAGGGCGCAAGGGAACGCACGAGAAGGTGTTCGAAGACGTGCGCAAGGCGGGGTTCGCCCGCGTGCGCGTCGACGGCGAGGTGCGCGAGCTTGACGACGACATCACGCTTGACCGCTACGTCATCCACAACATCGAGGTCGTGGTCGACCGCCTGATCATCCGCCACTACGACGATCCCGACTCGGAAGAAGCGCACAATGCCGAAACGCGCCTGACCGACGCCATCGAGACGGCGCTGGAAATGGGCGGCGGCGTGATCACCGTCAGCAACCTGAGCGCCGAGCCGCCTGTCGACACGCTCTACAGCGAGCATCTGGCATGCGTCAACGGTCACGGCAGCCTGCCGGAACTTGAGCCGCGCCTGTTCAGCTTCAACACGCCGAAGGGCGCGTGTCCCGACTGTCAGGGGCTTGGCTTTCGGCTCGAACTCGACCCAGCGCTGCTCGTCCCGAACGCTGATCTCAGCCTGCTCGAAGGGGCGATCGACGGCAACGGCTGGAACATGGAAGACCCCGGCAGTTGGTCGGGGAGCATCATGCGCTCGGTCGCGCGCGAGTATCACATCCCGCTCGACCGTCCGTGGCGCGAGCTGACGCAGGAACAGCAGAACGTGTTCCTGCACGGCACGAACGGGCGCAAAGTGCGCGCGCGCTACACCAGCCCGAACGGCGACGTGCGCGAGTACATGACGACGTTCGAAGGCATTATCAACAATCTGGCGCGGCGTTACCGCGAAACGGACTCCGATTACATCCGCGAGAAGATCGAGTCGCTGATGGCTCAGGTGCCGTGCAGTACGTGCAACGGCAAGCGTCTGCGTCCGGAAGCGCTGGCGGTGACTGTTGCCGACATGTCGATCAACCACGTGTCGGCGCTGCCGGTTGGCGATCTCGTCGGCTGGGTGACTGACTTGCGCGGGCGCAACGGCACGCCGGCGCTGCTCAGCGCGCGCGATCAGGAGATCGCCTACCAGATTCTGAACGAGATCGAGGCGCGCGTGCAGTTCCTGAACAACGTCGGACTCGGCTACCTGAGCCTGTCGCGCTCGGCGGGCACGTTGAGCGGCGGCGAGGCACAGCGCATCCGCCTCGCCACGCAGATCGGCAGCCGCTTGACCGGCGTGCTCTACGTCCTCGACGAGCCGTCGATCGGCTTGCACCAGCGTGACAACGCGAAACTCATCCGGACGTTGATGGAACTGCGCGACCTCGGCAACACGCTGCTGGTCGTCGAGCATGACGAAGAGACGATGCGCTCCGCCGACTGGATCATCGACCTCGGACCGGGCGCGGGCGAGCACGGCGGGCGCGTGATCGCCGAAGGCACGCCCGAAGAAGTGATGGAGGTCGAAGACAGCCTGACCGGCGCGTACCTGTCGGGGCGCTTGCAGATCGACGTTCCCGATCAGCGGCGACCGGGCAATGGCAAGTCGATCGTCGTGCGCGGCGCGCGCGAGAACAACCTCAAGAGTGTCGACGTCGAATTCCCGCTCGGCAAGCTGGTCTGCATCACCGGCGTCAGCGGCAGCGGCAAAAGCTCGCTGATGGTTGACGTGCTCTTCCGGCGGCTGGCGCAGATTATCTACGGCAGCCGCGAACGTCCCGGCGCTCACGACACGATCGAAGGGCTGGAGAACGTCGACAAGATCATCAACATCGATCAAAGCCCGATCGGGCGGACGCCGCGCAGCAACCCCGGCACGTATACCAAGCTGTTCGACATCGTGCGGACGCTGTTCGCCGAACTGCCGGAGAGCAAGATTCGCGGCTACACCGCCGGACGCTACAGCTTCAACGTCAAGGGCGGGCGCTGCGAGAAGTGCGAAGGGCAGGGCGTCTTGCAGATTGAGATGCAGTTCCTGCCGGATGTCTACGTGACGTGCGACGTGTGTCATGGCACGCGCTACAACCGCGAGACGCTTCAGGTCAAGTACAAGGGTAAGAGCATTTCCGACGTGCTTGACATGACGGTCAGCGAGGGCGTCGAGTTCTTCTCGAACATCCCGGCGATCGTCAACAAGCTGAAGACGCTCAACGAGGTCGGCTTGGGTTACATTCGCATCGGGCAGCCGGCGACAACGCTCAGCGGCGGTGAGGCGCAGCGCATCAAACTCAGCCGCGAGCTGTCGAAGCGCGCGACCGGGCAGACGCTCTACATCCTCGACGAGCCGTCGACGGGTCTGCACGCTGCCGACGTTAAGCGCCTGATCAGCGTCTTGCAGCAGCTTGTCGATAACGGCAATACCGTGCTGGTGATCGAACACAACCTCGACATCATCAAGGTCGCCGACTGGATCATCGACATGGGTCCGGAAGGCGGCGACGCCGGCGGCGAAGTCATCGCCACCGGCACGCCCGAAGACGTCGCCCGGATCGACGCCAGCCATACCGGACAGTTCCTGCGCCCGTACTTAGCGCTCGACGCTCAAGCGTCGGGCTAGCAGCTAGCCCCTCGCATCCAAACCCTCTCCACGCCATCGCGGAGAGGGTTTTTTGTTCCTCAGTTCCGGCGCACGACAAGTTCCGCGACTTGTGTGTAACCCTCAGTCTCCAGAATGCGAACCGTGTCACCGAAGATCGCCGCCAACAGTGCACCGTCGGGGCTAAACGCCAAGTCGCGGGCTTTTTCCGCGCGCGCGTCGCTAAAGGCGGCGACCTGTGTCAGCGACACGGCGTCAAAGACGCGAATGACCGCCTGTGGATCGCCCTCGGCGGTGACGAGCGTTTCACCGTCCGGGCTGAATTCGAGCGCGTAAATGTAATTGCTCGTCGTCGAACGCTGACCACGAATGAACGAAGTCCGCCTATAGGTGTTCACATCCCACATCTGTAAATTGCCCGCAACGTCGCCGACAACCAAGCGCTGGTTGTCCGTGCTGAACGCCATGCTCGTTACCGAGTCGTCAATAACATCACGGTCGAGCACAACCCCATCAGCGTACTCGCCGTCTGCCGGGAAGATCATGACGCGCCCGTCATCCATCGCCAGCCACTGCCCGTCCGGGCTAATCATCATGTGTATCGCGCCCAGATATGCCGCCGCGCCCCCTGTATAATCGCGCGGCGCTATGCTGTGAACATACTCGCGTGTGTCCGGGTTCAGGATCGTCAAATTGCCAGCGTCGTTCAGCGCCAGCTTGGCGCCGTCATCGCTGAAGGCGAGGCTGTTGAGCAGTCCCATCGGGCGCTCGTAAAAAAACTGGTGCAGTTCTTCGCCAGTCTCGACATCATAGAGAAAAGCGGCGTATATCTCGCCGTCGTCCCGTTTGAGCGCGATACGGTTGACGACCTGCGGATCGAACGCCAGATAGTCGATCCGGTAGCCTTCGAGAAATCGCGTCGGCGGCTGGGTGAAATTACCTGCGTCGTAGACATACACGCCGTCATGCGTTCCGACCGCGATCCGCGTGCCGTCGGCGCTCCAGTCAATAGCGCGCGCTTCCGGCAAGCCGATATAAACAGGTGTCGCCGTTGGCACGATTTCGAGCATCTCGACGAGGTAGTCGCCGTCAACGCCTTCCGCCGTCCAGCCGGTGGCGCCGTCAACTTCGACCTGCCACCAGTAGATTCCGTCGGCGCAGACAGGGCCATCGACGATTGTGAACACGTCGAGCGAGTCAATTTGCCCGACCTGTTGACCGCTGACGCCGGGATTGTCGCGTAGGCGGCTCGGCGTGCTCGACGTCGTCCTGCCTTCGCGCCCGATTTGCAGGCGGGGTTCCATGGCGCACGCACTTGGGGCGGCAGGTGTCGGCGTCGCGGGTGCTTCGGAATCGTCGGGGATGACCGGCTCGACGAAGTATTCCGACGCGTTGCCTTCAACCGTCCAGCCTTCCGTCCCCTGATAACTCACGCGCCACCAGAGAAAGCCGCCGTCACAGGTCGGTCCTTCAAGCACGTCGAAGACCGCGCCGCCGGGGATTTGTCCGACCTGCTCGCCGGACGTTGACGGCAGCGCGCGGATGCGGTTGGCTGCGCCGGGCAGCACCATCCCTTGACCGCCAGCTTCGAGGCGCGCCGGAAGGCAGTTATCTTGCGCTGCTACCGAGTAGGGCAGAATCGCCAACAAAACGAGGAAACAGAGGAAGAAATAGGAGTGTCTGGTCGGCTTCATTGCTAGGAGTCCTTGCGGCTTGGTGTGAACGTCAATGTGAGACTGCTGACCAATTGTCTTAATTTTCACAATTGTACGCCAAAACTTCTTATCGTGTGCCGTGACGCTGCTCGATTGTCGAGCAGGCAGATTCTTGAGACGAAATTCACTAATGACTAGCTTATATAAATGATCCATATTCTATCGCACAATAGATGTGCAACATGTATGATTGGTGTATGAAATCACTTCTTGCTACATGGATATTCAGTTATACTGACGGTAAAAACGGGTCTTTGCCCGCCAAAATTTGCCGAAAGCCGGTAGAGAGCCGGTAAAGGAGCTTTTTTCTAATGGTAGTCGCCTACAACCCCCCGCACGAGCAGACATCAAGCGTATACGCGCAAGCCCTCGCACAATATGACCGTGCTGTACGTTACTTGAACCTCGATGACTCGCTTATCGACTTCATGCGCTACCCCCGCCGTGAATACACGGTTAATTTCCCCGTTCGACGTGATAATGGCAAGACCGAAATGTTCACCGGCTACCGCGTTCACCACAGCACGGTGCTGGGTCCCTCGAAAGGCGGGCTTCGCTACAGCCTCGCAGTCGACATGGATGAAATTCGCGCGCTGGCAATGTGGATGACGTGGAAATGCGCGCTCGTCAACATCCCCTACGGCGGCGCGAAAGGCGGCGTCGTGGTCGACCCGAAAACGCTCAGCCTGCAGGAACTTGAACGACTGACCCGCCGCTACACCGCCGAACTGATCCCGCTGATCAGCCCGACAATGGACATCCCCGCGCCTGACATGGGCACAAACGCGCAGGTTATGGCGTGGATTATGGACACGTACAGCATGACGGTCGGCTACTCCGTCCCGGCGATCGTCACCGGCAAGCCGATCAACATCGGCGGCAGCCTCGGACGCAATGAAGCGACCGGGCGCGGCGTGATCGCCTGTATGGTCGAGGCGCTTAAGAGTCGAGGCAACAACCGCAGCCCGTCGGATATCTCGCTGGTCATTCAAGGCTTCGGCAATGTCGGCGCAAACGCGGCGTCGTTCGCGCACTCGCTCGGCTTCAAGATCGTCGGCGTCAGCGATATCGGCGGCGGCGTTTACAACCCGAACGGCTTGGACATGCCCGCGCTGCGCGCTTACTACGCCGAAACCGGCACGCTGCTCGGTACGGCGCTTGGCGACGAAGTGACGAATGCGGAGCTGATTGGCTTGCCGTGCGATGTGTTGATCCCGGCGGCGCTCGAACGCCAGATCACCGGGAAGAACGCGGCGCAGGTCAAGGCGAAGATGATCGTCGAAGGCGCGAACGGACCGACAACTCCGGATGCCGACGACATCCTTGACGATCGCGGCGTGTTCCTCGTCCCGGACATTCTAGCGAACGCGGGCGGCGTGGTGGTTTCGTACTTCGAATGGGTGCAGGACTTGCAAGCCTTCTTCTGGGATCAGGAAGAAGTTTACCGCCAGCTCCAGCGTGTGATGGCGCGCAGCTACTACGCCACCGAACAGGCGGCGGAAGAACATGGCGTCACCATGCGTACCGCAGCGCAAATTCTGGCGGTGAAACGCGTCGCCG
>JAEVZT010000054.1 GCA_023392115.1 Chloroflexota bacterium | reverse complement strand
TTCAAACTCCTTCGCCAGCGCCAGCACCGACGTCGAACTCAACGCTTCCGCCAGATTGGCGAACAAACCCGCGCCGGAAAGCATCCCGATCGGGCGGCGGTCTTCGTCGAGCAGGGCGGCAGGGCGGCGCGTGTGGGCGATACTTTGGCACGCTTGGAGCAGCGTCTGCCCCTTGCGCAGCGACGGCAGGATTTCCGTTAGGTCGCCGACGCGCGGGCGGACGTCAGTCACGAGCGCGGGCGATTCGACTTCAAAGCGCTCAAGCGCGAATGCTGTCTGAGCGTTGAGCTGCCCGGTACGACCGGGAACATACTTTTCGGTGCTCGTTTGGTTTAGCAGCCACGCATACGCTACTGCCGAGGCAATGGCGTCAGTATCAGGACTCCGATGTCCTATGACAAGGATCGAATCGGGAATGGACATGGTTACCCTTCACAGAAAAGGTGCAGTTGAGGACTCTCAAACTATAGCCGATTTGTCTGACTTGCTCCAGACGATCTTTCGATTACAATCCCCTCGCTTTACGCCGCAGAAAGCAGAGTCTATGATGCGATTGATGCTCCTTCTCACCCTGATCGTCCTCGCGCTCGGCGCGTGCCGGACAACGCGCGGACTCCAGCCCGAAGACATTCCGACGCGCGCCTCAGTCGAAGACATGGCGACCGCCCTGCCGCTGACGCAGAACGCGCCGCCCGCGCCCTATGACCGCCCTGTGACGCGCTTCGACCGGGTTGACAACCGGCTCAACGAACTGGTCGGCTGGCGCTACGTTGTCCAGTTGGAATTTGAAGGCGAGTTTGCCGAAACCGGACAGGAGGCGAACGCCTCGGCGCGGGCGGAAGTCTGGTTCAATCAGGTGGCGGACGCGCGCCGGGTCAGCGTCAGCACGTCGGGCGAGATGATCGGGCAGGCGGAAGACACGACTTACGAAGCCGTCCGTTTGGGCCCCGACTCCTTCCTCATCCGCGACGGCGCGTGCCAGAGCAATGCCAGTCAGGCGGCGGAGACGGCGGCGGCGCTCAACGCCGGCGAACTGATCGGCGGCGCGACGGAAGCCGTCCCGGCGGGAAGGCGCGCGGTGATCAACGGTGAGGAAGTCTACCTGTACGCGTTCGAGGGCGATGATCTCGTCCTGCCGTCGATTCGCGCAGCTGAGGGCGGTCAGGTGACGCTGACCAGCGGCGAAATATGGATCGCGCCCGCGCGCAACGCGGTTGTCCGCTTCTACCTGAACCTCGACGTGGAAAATGTCGTCATCTTCGACCGCCAGCTTCCGGTCAGCGGGCAGGTGGTGATCCGCTACGACCTGTACGATGTCGGCGTCGAGAACAACATCACCGTGCCGTTTGGGTGCTGACGCCCATCGTTGGATTCGTCGCACATGCCTTCGGGAATGACATGAATCCATAGGAGTCTAGCAAAGGGGGGCAGCGATGCCGGAACTACCGATCATGGCGTTCGAGTCGCAGGAAGCATGGGGGCAGTGGCTGGAAACCAATCACGGCGAATCACAGGGGCTGTGGCTCAAAATCGCCAAAAAGGACACCGGTATCCCGACGGTCACCTACGCGGAAGCGGTCACTCTGGCACTGTGCTTCGGCTGGATCGACGGTCAGCGGCGCGGGTTTGACGACCAGTACTTCTTGCAGAAGTTCACGCCGCGCCGCCCGAAAAGCGTCTGGTCGAAAATTAACCGCGACAAGGTGCTCGAACTAATCGCGCAGGGTAAAATGCGCGAGGCAGGGCTGCGCGAGGTCGAACGCGCCAAAGCCGATGGACGCTGGGACGCCGCTTACGAGTCGCAGAGCAGCATCACCGTGCCCGACGATTTACAGGCGGCGCTCGACGCGAATCCGACAGCGAAGGTGTTTTTTGACACCCTCAGCAGCCAGAACCGCTACGCCATTCTTTACCGGCTGTCGACCGCGAAAAAAGCTGAAACGCGCCAGAAGCGCCTTGAGCAGTTCATCGCCATGCTCAACGCCAACGAGAAGTTTTACTAGCCGAAAATCGCAACTTTGAGGCAGAAGCTGCGTATACGGGGTAACTCTTACTGCGAGTGTATCGATCATCCAACAGTTGGATGATCTTCTAATGGACTGGAGGAGTAATGAAGTACCTTGTCAGGATTATCGCTTTGCTGCTGCTGATCGCCGCCGCGCTGCCCGCGCTGGCTCAGGAAGCCACTCCAGAAGCAACATCCGACATCATCGTCCTCGTTCCGCACACAAGCGAAACGTTCGGCTATCAGACGGTGGTGCCGGAAGGTTGGACGAACGCCGGCGGCGGAGCCTTTGCGCGCGCGAGCAGTGCCGTGGACGTGACTGTAATCGCCCAGCAGGCAGCGCAGATCAATGCCGACACACTGCTCAACGCGATCCTGCCGCAGCTCGCGCTGTCCGAAGCGCCGGAGAGCGTCGGGACGTATCAGGGCGCGGCGCTTGAGTGGACACTGTACGAGGTTGACGTGAACGTCGCATCCGTATCCCTCGCCGTCAATTTGGCGCTGGCGGAAGCGGGCGGCACGACGTATCTGGTGCTGCTGCAAACGTCGCCCGAAGAACGCGAAGCTCTGTACGGGTCGGTCTTCCTGCCGGCGCTCGACGCGTTCGCGCCGTATGTGGTTGAAGTGACCGAGGAAGCCGTGCCTTACGTCGTCGAAGACGTGACGTTTGAGAACGGCGACGTCACGCTGGCAGGCACGCTCACCTTACCGCCGACCGAAGGACCGCATCCGGTCGTCGTGCTGGTTTCCGGCAGCGGACCTCAGGATCGTGATGAGTCGCTCGGCGGCGGCATTGCTATTCAGCCCTTCCGGCTGCTGGCGGACGCGCTGACCCGCGCCGGCGTCGCCGTCCTGCGCTACGATGATCGCGGCGTCGGCGAGTCGACCGGCACGTTCTCGGAGGCAACCACCACCGATTTCGCCGGTGACGCCGAAGCGGCGATCGACTACCTACTGACGCGCGAAGAAATTGACCCCGACCAGATCGGACTGCTCGGACACAGCGAAGGCGGCATGGTCGCGTCGATGCTCGGCGCGTCGAACGAAGACCTTGATTTCATCATCTCGCTTGCCGGACCCGGCGTGCGCGGGCGCGACGTGCTCCTGCTGCAAAACCGGCGCTTGATGGAAGCCGAAGGCGCGACCGAGGAGCAGATCGAAGCGCAGGTGGCATTCATCGAAGCGCTGCTTGAGGTGCTTGACGATCCTGAAGCTGTCGAAGAATTGACCTACGAGCACACGCTCGCGCAGATCGAGATGCTGCCTGAAGAACAAAGGGCAAACGTAGCCGATCCCGAAGCATACGCGCGCATGCTTGCCCAGCAGTCGGCGCAGCAGTACAGCGCGGATTGGTTCGAGTCGTTCATCGAATACGATCCCGCGCTCGACTGGGCACAGACAACCGTCCCCGTGCTGGCGATCTTCGGCGGCAAGGACGTGCAGGTGGACGCCGAGCAGAACGCCCCGGCATTAGAAGCGGCGCTCGAAGCAGCTGGCAACACCGACTTCGAGATCGTCACCCTGCCCGACGCCAATCACCTGTTCCAAGCGGCGGAAACCGGCGGTACATCCGAGTACGGTTCGCTGCCCGCCGAGTTCACGCCCGACCTGATCCCGACGATCCTCGAGTGGCTTGAAACCCACGTGACGGTCGCGGAATAGGCTTCAACCCCACCAGCTTGCCCGACGCTCAAAGCATCGGGCAAGGGGAAAAAGCCCGGTGAACCGGGCTGAACAGCCTGCTGAAACAGGCTTGTAAGGCAGTTTAAGTTGCCGGAGGCTTGAGCCTCCGGCAATTACCCCCGCGCGATTTCCAGCCCCATCACATCCTTGAGCGGCGACATGAACAGGTTGCGCGCGCCGGACTTGAGATCGGGCGATGTGTCGCAGCGCAGCAGGCGGAAGGACGTGAATCCGGCGGCTTGCGCCAGCCGCGCCGCTTCGTCAGCCAGCCCCTGCCAGAC
>JAEVZT010000049.1 GCA_023392115.1 Chloroflexota bacterium | reverse complement strand
AGTTCGACCAGCGGAAGGTCGACCGGCAGCAGCGGATCGTGGCGGCGGCAGGCGATGATGACCTGTCGGGGTGCTGCCTCGTCGCGCAGCCATGCCCGCAGCATGTCAACTTTCGCTTCTCCGGCTGCCCCCATTTCGCTCAAGCCGTCAAGACACAGCAGCACTTCCCATGTCGTAAACGGCATCAACGATTCGCCTTCGAACATGGCGGACTGGCGGATGAACTCCTCGACGCTCATCTTGTCGTCCCAGTTCGCCAAGTCGATCAGAAGCGGCAGAGGCGCCGAACGCCCGATCTTCAAACGCAGGTAGGCGGCGTCAAGCGTGAAGCGCTCCAGTGCCGTTGTCTTGCCCGCGCCGGGTGCCCCCGCGAGGACAAAGTGCGGGAATTTCTCCAACGCCTCGGCAAGCGAGCCGATTGGCGTCCGATAGTGATGCTCGGGGTCGAGTTCATAGAGCGGGCTGTTCGTTCCCCAGATCGCGCTCAAGCGCAGCGGCGGGCGCACGATGTCCTGATTCATGCGTGGCTCCGCCGACAGGTCAACGAACTGTGTCAGCGCTTTACGGGCTTCTAGCCGCGTAATCAGGTTGTACAGGTAGCGCGTTTCGGTATCCGCGGGTTCACCGATGCGCACTGACTTGCGCATCGTGTCGAGCAGGTTCTCGAGCCGCTGCTGGTACAGACGCTCGTTTCGCCAATGGACGAAGTCGATCGCTTGGTCGCCGCGCAGTTCTGGCTGCCACTCGTCAGGGCGCAGTGGGCGGATCAAGAGCGGGATGATCGGCAGCTTGCGCTTGGATGCCTGTTTGAGTTCGCGCATGGTATACGCCGAATTGACGTATTCCGGCGAAATGATGACGACCATCGCCGTCGCCACGCTCAGCGCCTTGTCGATGTCCGCCTTCCACTGCTCCGGTGTCGCGTCCAGTCGATCGATCCACAACGGAACGCCGGAGCACTTCAGGTCACGCGCGAGCTGCAAAGCGAAATCCGCCTCGACACACGCGTAACTGAGGAAAACAAGCGAATTATCAGATGCGACACGTCCTCGCATACCAAGCCTTTATGGTGATCATGGGATGTGATTGTAACTTATATATTTTTAAGAGCTAGGTGTATTACAACATTAAAATGTAACAATAAAGTAACGGGAAACTTCTCTGCCATCGGTATTTCTTCACTTGGATGTTATTGTAATGCAAAAAACGCGATTGGGTACGTAAAGTATTTGAATTTGGTTTGTTTTTGGTAAATTTTGCAATTTTCACAAATCTTGCAATAGATATTTTGTACTGTTTGGCAGCAGAACACTAAGCAGCAAGCGCTCACCGAAATGCAAGGAGTAATAGCAACCGGAGAACCGGGATTCTTCAGCCTATTATAGCGAATGTGTAATAGAAGGACGACGACATTCGTCCTCGATGCGCGTGATGAATTACGTGTCGCTTGCGCGGTCGGCGCGTTTGCGCATCGTCCGGGCTGCCATCGACAGCCGCTGGAAGTAGTCAGACTCGGTGATTTGGCTCACCTGATTCTCGACGCGCTTCCTGTCGATCTGAATCTGTAGGCTTTGCAGCTCGCTCAGCGCTCGGTTGAGGTCGCTCTTGACCTCGCTAAACTGGCGCGCATTCTCGATCGCAATCGCGGCTTGCGTGCCAAACACCGTCAGCAGCGGGATTTCCTCCTGCCGGAACACATCCTGCGTGACGCGGTTGTCGGCATACAGGACGCCGGTTGCCTGCCCGTGCAGCATCAGGGGGATACAGAGGATCGAGCGAAGCTGGTTGCTGACAATGCTCTTGGCATTCTGGAAACGGTCGTCGGCTGCGGCATTCGTCGTGATGATTGCCTGCCCCTCTTCAAGCGCCTGCGTGACGACGCTGCGGCTGAAGACGGCTTCCGAATCGGCAATGTTCTCCCGATCCCAGTTGCGGGCGACGGCGATGTCAAGCTCGCCGGTCGCGCGGTCGCGCAGCATCAGGTACGCGCGTTCAGCGCCTGTCAGCCGTATGACCGTGTCCATGACTTCCTGAAGCACCTGATCGAGGTCGAGCGATGACGTTATCAGGGCGAAGGTGCGGAGCATTTCGTCAAGCCGCCCGACCTGCTGCGTGATCACGCGGGTGTAGCGTTCCGCCTTGTCAAGCCGCTCATGCATGTTCTGCGCGATGCCAACAACGTCAACGGCGATCTGGAAGCCGTTCTGGGTCAACACCTGCATAATGCGCGCCAGAATCGCTTCAAGCTGCTTCGCTTCAGTCGCCGTCTGGGTGATCGCTTCACTTAACTGGTGACTCAGTGTATTGTTCTCAGCCATACCTTTATCCAGACGTATACGCGCAGAAAAAACCGGATGCAACCTTATCATATCGCATCCGGCTCCATTGCACATCTTTTCAATGCACACGCGTCGTCTACGGCTACCTGTCCTGCGCCCGCCGTGCAACCTGCCGTCCGCCGTCTGTCAACCGCAGGCGATCTGCCTGTCGTGTGATCCAGCCCTGCCCTTCCGCGCGCCCGACAACCTGTCTCGCCAGCGACTCGCTCCAGCGCAGTTCCTCAATCAGGTGCGACAAGGTGTTTTCCGTCGCTTCTTCGGCGGTACGCTCGTGCCGGTTCAGGTGGACGAGCAGCATCTCGGTGGCGAACCGGCTCTTCCGCTGCCGTCGCTGGAACATTCTGGCGATCAAGCCGCGTTCGGGCGCGAACAGTAGCGCCGCCATGAAGAAGACGCCCGTCATCGTTGCCATCGCGCCCGAAATGTTGACGTTCAGCCCGCGTGCCAGCCAGTAGCCGCTGATCGCCGCCGCGACGCCGATCAGGACGCTGATAAGCAGCATCCGCGACAGCCGGTCGGTCAGCAAATAAGCGGCAGCGGGCGGCGCAATCATCAAGGCGATGACGAGGATCGAGCCGACGTGGTCGAACGCGC
>JAEVZT010000584.1 GCA_023392115.1 Chloroflexota bacterium | reverse complement strand
ACCTCACGCAAAACATCGACCAGTACGTCGATTTCCGCTTTCGTATTCATTTCGGTGACGCAGATCAGCATGTGGTCATACAGGTACAGGTAGTCGCGCCCCAGCTCGTAGCCGCCGATGATGCCTTCCTCGAGCAGCCGCTCGTTAATGTCCTTAACCGGGCGCGGGCATTTGACAATGAATTCGTTGAAGAATGGCTTCGTCGTGTCGACTTCGTACCCGTCGAGCTTGGCGATCTGGTCGGCGGCATAGTGCGCCTTGTGGTACGACAGTTCCGCCGCTTTGCGCAAACCGTTCTTGCCCATCAGCGACAGGTAAACCGTCGCCGCCAGCGCCATCAAGCCCTGATTAGTGCAGATGTTGCTCGACGCCTTCTCGCGGCGGATATCCTGCTCGCGCGGGCGAAGCGTCATCACATAGGCGCGCTTGCCGTTCTTGTCGACGGTTTCGCCGACGATGCGCCCGGCGATTCGGCGCATGTGCGCCATTTTCGTGGCGAAGAAGCCGAGATAAGGTCCGCCGAAGCTCAACGGAATGCCGAGCGGTTGCCCCTCGCCGACGACGATGTCCCCCCCGAGTTCGCCGGGACTCTTGAACAGCGCCAGCGCCATCGGGTTAGCGACGATGACGAGCAGCGCGCCGGCAGCGTGGACTTTGTCCGCCAGTTCGCGGAAGTCCTCGATCTGTCCGAGGAAGTTCGGGTAGGCGACGGCGAACATGGCAGTGTTATCGTCTAGCATGGCGAGCAGGTCATCCATCTCGGCGGGACCTTCATCGCCGACGATGTTCAAGTTGTTCCCCTGATGATAGGTGCGGACGACGGCGCGATACTGCGGGTGAATGTACGGGCTGAGGATGATTTTGGTGCGCTTGCCGCGCGCCGCGTCGACTGCCACCGTCACCGCTTCGGCGAGGCTCGTCGCGCCGTCATAATGGCTGGCGTTCGCGCCGTCCATGCCGGTTAGCTGTGTAATCATCGTCTGGTATTCGAAGATCGCTTGCAGCGTGCCCTGACTGACTTCGGGCTGGTACGGCGTGTACGCCGTGTAGAACTCGCCGCGCAAGAGGATGTGATTGACGGCTGACGGGATGTAGTGCTGATACGCGCCCGCGCCCCGGAACAGGCTGAAATCCTGCGCGTTGTCGTTGGCTTCGGCGAGCGCCTGAAGCTCCGCCAACACTTCCATTTCGCTCATCGCGGGCGGCAGGTCGAGTTTCGGGAAGCGGAATGCTGACGGGACAGACTCGAACAGGTCTTCGATAGTCGGCACGCCGATGGCGGCGAGCATCTGCTGCCGCTCGACGTCGGTATGCGGAATGTAGCTCATGATTGCCTCAAGCTAACTAACGGGTTTCGCAGTAGGCAGCGTAGGCTTGTGCGTCCATCAGGGCGGGATTGTCGGTGTCACCCGTGACTTTGACCTTGATCAGCCAGCCTTTCTCATACGGATCGGCGTTGATCAGTTCGGGCTGGCTGTTGAGGGCGCTGTTCACTTCGGTGACGACGCCCGAAATCGGCATGTAGACATCCGACGCCGCCTTGACCGACTCGACGACGCCGAAGGCAGTTCCTTTCGCCAGTTCTGCCCCGACTTCCGGCAGTTCGACGTAGACGATGTCGTTCAGTTGATCCTGCGCGAAGTCGGACACGCCGATCGTGGCAGTCTCGCCTTCGATCCGTACCCACTCATCGCTTTTAAGAAACTTCATATCGGACGGGGTTTTCCAGCTTGCCATCTTCCTGCTCCTCGTAAAATAAAAAAGCACACAGGTCGCTGCTGTGTGCCTCTGTCGCAAGGTACTTCAGAGAGAACGGAAACCGGCACGTCCTGAAGCCTGAGAGTTTCGTTGCCAGACCAGCGAATCTGGCAGTTTGCCCCTTCGGCGTCCCACTTGCGCGGGAACTCTCCGCACCGATAGCGAAATTATAAACATGTTCCTCATTTTATAGAGATGGAGGTTTTTTGACAACTAGCTGGCGTCCTCACTCGTGGAAACAGCGCCGATGCCAATCCAGTCATACAGCGTCTGGCGCGCGTCGGGCGTCAAGCGCAGGTTGAGGCAGGTATAGCCGGTCGCGTCGCCGACGATTGTCGGGCGCAGGACAAGTGACCTGTTGCTGTGCAGCCCAACGCCGAGAAAAGCGTTGCCCGTGCCGACCTGACGGGTGGTGTGCAGCCCGTCAATCGGCTGGATGTGGGTCAGCGCGCGCGTGAATTCGCGCCGCCGCAGCCTCAGCGCGAGTTCGAACGCGCCGTAGCTGGCGGACAGCAGCAGATAGTCGCCTTCGAGGCGCAGGGCGATTTCGACAGAAAGGTACGAAGCTTCGGATGCCGTAAGCAGCAGGATGCCGGCATTCTCATCTATTGCCGCTCTGTCAAGGGTTTGAAAATGACGCATACATGCTGCTCCATTCTCCTGCGCGCGAGCGCCGGTCTGCGAAGTCCATTGATGATACCGCCGTCGGGTCACGCATCCAAGAGATCGAAACGGCGCGGCGCACGGGAGAACGTGACAAACATCTTGACGTTCTCGGCGGAGTATCACATGAAAGTGGGCGATGTTTTGCGTACCATTAGGGTGTCTTAACACGTTGCTAGACTTTGGACATCATCTAGAGACTGGTTGATCGAGTACTCATGGACGAAGAAACCTTCTCGACACGTGGCGCGTTCCTGTTCGCGGGTTCACTGTTGATCGGGTTCGCGTCGTACGCGCTTTTCCTCTACCTGCTCGTAATCGGGCGCGGGGGGTGAAGCCGGGTTAGTCGGACGTGTTAGGCGCAAGGTGGGCGTCGCTTCGGCGATGCTGCCGGTTATTGGACAACCATGCTGGGAAAACAGCTTGTTGTACGTGCGCGCTCTCCGTATGTGCCGGTTCAACCGGCGCAAACTGGGCGCTTGTCTGCAGTAGACCGAGTGAAAGTGACGAAAGACGATCCCCGATCCCTTGCGGATAAGTACCCTCTCCCCTGAGCCACCGCGCCTGTGACAGCGTCGCAGACAGCGGTCGGCTGACTCCTCAAATACCCTCACCCAGTCGGGCAGAGACGTGGCGCACAGTCTCTGCCCGACCTTGTTTATACTCCCCAACAGCGCTCATGATGCACCTGTCGTCTCGACATCTGCGGGGAGCACTGTGTGAGCAGCTTGTGACTTCTGGATTTCGAACCCCGATATGTTATACTTTTCACAATGTGTGCTTCCTCCAAAATAATCTGTAGAAATGGAGCTGATCATGACGAAAATACGCTTGCTGATCGCGCTTGTGTTGAGCTGCCTGATCTCTGGCGTCGTGCTCGCACAGGAAGGTGAGGGGGATGTTCTCGTCTATCGTGCTTGGACGCGCCCGACGGCGCTGGAGCGGGTCGAGGACGCCGACCTCTCGGGGGTGATTACCGGCGCGTTCATGGAGATCGAGAATGTCGGCGACGAAAACGTGCGCCTGATCGGCGTGACGAGCGATGCCGCGGCGCATGTTGAAATTCACGAGACGACGATGGCAAACGACGTCATGCGCATGAACGCCATCGAGGGGATTGACATCCCTGCTAGGAGGACGGTCGGGCTGCGACCGCGCGAGTATCACCTGATGCTGATGGAGCTGAACGACGATCTTCTGCCGGGCGAGGCGATCGCGCTGACGCTGACGTTCGAAGCCGCCGACGGCGAGCCGTTCGACGTGACGGTTGGCGCGGTCGTCACCGACGCGCTGCCCGCCGAAACCGCGCTTGTCGTCGTCAATCCGTGGGCGCGGGCGACGGCATCGGCTGAAGCGATGGATATGGCGACCGATGAGCCGATGGCGGAATCGACTGGCGAGCCGATGATGACTGACGCGGTCAGCGCTGCCTATATGCGGATCGCCAACCGCGGCGAGCTGGCTGACCGGTTGGTAAGCGCGGCAAGCCCGATCGCGAGCATCGTCGAGATCCACGAGATGGCGATGGAGAACGACGTCATGCGGATGCGCCCGGTCGACGGTCTTGACATCCCTGCGAGCGAGGCGGCAGTCCTTGAACCGGGCGGGTATCATATTATGTTGATGGGGCTGGTGCGCGATCTGCTGCCGGGCGAGGCGATCCCGCTGACGCTGACGTTCGAGTCGGGCGTTGAGCTGACAATCGCCGCGACCGTGCGCGATCTCGCGGCGGCAATGAATCACTGAGGGAGCGTTATGACCGAAGGACAAACAGGGGCGG
Organism: Chloroflexota bacterium; assembly: GCA_023392115.1. Classification (GTDB taxonomy): domain Bacteria; phylum Chloroflexota; class Anaerolineae; order Aggregatilineales; family Phototrophicaceae; genus Flexifilum. Next base: position 1,848 of record JAEVZT010000584.1, on the reverse strand, counting down.
GCAGCGGGCGGACGCTGCTGATTGGCGTCCTGCTGTGCGGCGTTTTGCTGCTCGGAATTGTCGCCCTGCTGATGCTGCGACCGCAGTTGATGGCGGCGACAGCGACGCCAACGCCGACGTTCGCGCCGGACATCCCCGGCGTCACGCCGATTGAGCCGGGCAGCGATGTTGCCGATTTCACGATGATCAGCAGCACGGGCGAGCCGTTCGACCTGAGCAGCCTGCGCGGTGAGTACGCGCTGCTGTTCTTCGGTTACACCCACTGTCCGGATTTCTGTCCGCTGACGTTAAGCGAGTTCAAGCAGGTGAAGTCGATGCTCGGCGAGGACGCGGAAAGGGTCAATTTCATTTTCATCACCGTCGACGGCGAGCGCGACACGCCGGAAGTCCTCGACCGCTTCGTCCGCCGCTTCGATCCTGAGTTCATCGGTCTGACGCCCGACGAGCCGACGCTCGAACAGATCGCGCCCGACTACGGCTTATACTACGACCGGCGGACGGACGAAGGCTCAGACGGCAATTACCCTGTTGATCACTCGACGGTGAGCTACCTGATCGATGCTCAGGGAAAGCTGCGCGCGATCTACTCGTATGACGCCGAGCCGGAAGTGATCGCCGAACATGTGCAGGGAGTCATGGCGGGCGAAGGTGTCTAGGAAGCGTTATCGCCTCGGAACGCGGGCGAGGGCGGCACACACCACCTCGTAGCTGCTCGTGCCGAGGCGGCGCGCCACCTCGTCCGCGCTCAAGACCGCTTCGCCCTGCTGACCGAGCACGACAACCTCATCGCCGACGCGCACGTCGGCGATGTGCGACACGTCGATCGTCGTCTTTTCCATGCTCACCCGTCCGAGGATCGGCGCGGGCTGCCCGTGTACCAGCACGTAACCCCAGTTCTGCGGCGCGCGCCGGAAACCATGCGCGTAGCCGATCGTGATGACGGCGACGCGCGTTTCGCTCCCGGTGACGTACGTGTTACCGTAGCCGATCATGTGACCCGGCGGCAGCTGCTTGACCTGCGCGACGACCGTTTTCCACGCCATCACCGGCTTGATCCCCTCAGGCAGTGTGACAAGCTCCGACGGCGACAAGCCGTAGAGCGCCAGCCCGATCCGCACGGCGTTGAAATGATATGCTTTTGACAGCAGCGTTCCAGCGGAATTGGCGGCGTGGATGTACTTGAAATTCCAGCCCGCGCCGCGCAGCACCGACACGATATCCGAGAACACGCGTGCCTGTTCGGCGGTGTACTCTGCGTTCTCGTCGGCGACCGAGAAGTGCGTGAAGACGCCCTCGACTGTCAGATGAGTTAGCGGCTCGATGTGCCGGAAGAAGGCGCTCGCATTGGACGCCAACACGCCGAGCCTGCCCATGCCCGTATCAACCTTGACGTGAACTGCCAGTACACCGCCAAGTGGGCGCGCGGCGCGATCGTAGGCGCGGGCAACGTCGAGATCGTAGAGCGTAAGCGTGATCTGGTGGCGCAGCGCCAGCCCGATCACCTGCACAGGCGTGTAGCTCAAGACCAACACCGGCGCGTCGATGCCTGCATCGCGCAGCGTCATCGCTTCCTCGATCGATGACACGCACAGGTATTCCGCCCCGTTGAGCAGCGCCGTCCGCGCGACTGCCGGCGCGCCGTGTCCGTAAGCGTCGGCTTTGACGACGGCGAACAGGCTGACCGTATCGCCAATGAACGACTTGAGGGCGCGCACGTTGCCCGCCAGCGCCGCCGTGTCAATTTCGACCCACGTCGATCCTTTTGACTCCTCAAGCGCCGGCACATCCGCCGCTTGATCGGCGCGTGGAAGCCGCGCGGCGTCGTCTGGAGTCGCCAGCCGCGCCGCG
>JAEVZT010000581.1 GCA_023392115.1 Chloroflexota bacterium | reverse complement strand
TCTTCAACCAGCGTAAACAGCTCTTCCAGCTGATCGACGATTAGGAAAAGTTCGGTCTCCGGATCAGCGGGCAGGATGCGCTTGACCGCACGCACTAAACCCCGACGATCCTCCAGAAGCTGGTTGAGCAGTCCGGGCAGCGGGTTGACTGAAACGCGCAGCAGCGCCGCCTCCAGCTCTTCCAGCGGATGCGTGCCCGGCTGCATTTCCGCGATGAATGGGCGGATTACACACGCCAACGCCCCCGTACGCAGTGCCGGGATCAGCCCGGCTTTGACGACACTCGATTTGCCGCTGCCGCTCGGTCCGACAAGTACCAGAAAGCGTCCGCCATCCTTGCTGTCAGAAAGATGGTTGAGCAGCTGTTCGACAAACGCCGCACGCCCGAAGAAGTCGGCAGCGTCGCTTTCCTGAAAGGCACGCAGCCCCTTATAGGGGTTCACTGGCTCAAGGGTGCGCGAATCGCCTCTGTCTCGCGAGCGAGAGGCGACGTTAATCGCGCTGCCGGCAGCGGGCGCGAAACCATGCGTTTGCTTAAGAATCTGAAGCCGTTGTGCCCGTTCAATCGCTTGCTGACGGCTGTGAGCATCCAGCTTGCCGTAGATTTGCTTGACATACCACTTCACAGTGCCGGGAGACAGCACCAAGCGGTGGGCAATCTGCTCGTTGGTATCGCCCTTCACCATCAGCTGAAGCACGTCTAGCTCTCGCTCCGTCAACGGATTGGCGAGCGGCTGCTGTGGAGCGCGCGGTGCGGCGACTGGCAGTGCCGCTCGAAATGCGGCTGCAAAGCGAGCGGCACTGGCATATCTTTGGGTTGGATCTTTTGCCGTCGCTGTTTGCAATACCTCGTCGAGCGCGGCAGGGATTTGAGGACTGCGTGCGCTCACCAGCGGGAGTGATGCGTTCAGATGCCCATCGATGTAGTCAGTCGGGGTTGTCGCCATTGGAAAGGCATTCTCCCCTGTCAGCAGCTCATAGATGACAAAGCCCAGACTGTAAATGTCTGCGCGTGGGGTGACAGGTTCATTTCTAATCTGCTCTGGTGATAGATAAGCGGGTGTTCCTGTGAAACTGTTGTCAGCGCTCCGCAGGCTCAGGTCTTTGGCGATGCTGAAATCGGCAAGGTAGGCGTTTCCATCCTCGTCTAGCAGGATGTTGTCAGGTTTGATGTCGCGGTGAACGACATTGTCACGGTGGGCGATGGTCAGCGCATCGGTGATCTGTTCGAGCAGTTTTGCGGCGGCAGCAGGCGCCCACTCGCCCCGCTCGATGACGGTTCTCAGGCTGCTGGACAGCCAGCGCATGACAAGATATGCGCCTTCGGGGTCACGCCAGTAGTCGAACAGCGGCACAATATGAGGGTGCTCCAGCCGCGCCACCAACTGCGCCTCGACTTCGAAACGCCGGATAAACTCGGGGTGGTTGGCGAACCGCGGCTGGACGATCTTGACGGCAACTTCACGGTTCACCGAAGGCTGGAATGCGTGGTAGACGACGCCGGAACTGCCTGCGCCAACACGCTTACGCAGTTCGTAGCCCTTTATTGTGCGCCCGGCAAAAGCATCCACCCGCCAGCCTCCTAAGTAATATATTCTCCCATTGTATAGGAATAAATAACGCCGTTCGCCGATTCACCCCGTATTCCCCCCTTCGCAGGGAGGTGACAATCCTCCCTGTCCCAGCCTACCCTGATAACAACGAACCCTAGAGGGAGAGGTGCGATGAAAAGTCAAGGAGTATCCCGCCGCGCGTTCTTGACCCAAGGTGGATCGGCGCTCGCCGGCATGGCGCTGTTCAATTCGCCTTGGGCGTTTCCCGACTTTGCATTGCAGGAAGGCGAAATAGTGCTTCCGTGGCTGGATCAGCGCGAAGGCGATCCACCACCGGAGCGAGTCGCCAATCAACAGACGTGGGAGGCGCTGGATAGCTGGATCACGCCCAACGATCGGTTCTTCAGCATTGCCCACTACGACCGTCCGGTGATCGACGCTGCCGACTGGCGTCTGGAAATCGGCGGTCTGGTCAGCCAACCGCTGACCCTGACGCTGGACAAGATTAAGGCGCTGCCACGGCAGGAAGTCATCTTTACATTGGAATGTTCGGGCAACAACGGACGCCCTGTCGTCGATTCGATTATTGGCAACGCGCGGTGGGCAGGGACGCCGCTCTCCGCGCTGCTTGAGCAAGTCGGTGTGCTGGATGAGGGTCGGGAAGTGGTCTTCATCGGCGCAGACGCGGGGGAGGAAGCGGTGCGCGAACAGACTGTCGTCACGAACTTCGCGCGCAGCATGTCGCTTGAAGATGCGATGAATCCCGATAATCTGCTTGTCTATGAGATGAACGGTGAACCACTACCACAGCCCAACGGGTTTCCGCTGCGCCTGATCGCGCCCGGCTGGTACGGCGTTGCCAACGTCAAGTGGCTGCAGCGGATCGAAGTCTGGAACACGCGGCTGATGAACCGTTGGATGGCGCGCGATTACGTCACGCTGCGCAACGAAGGGACGGCGGAGAATCCCATCTGGACTGAGTCGTCGGTCAGCCGAAATCTGCTCAAGTCCGCGCCGGGGCGCGTTGTTCGCACGGCGGACGGCTATCGCGTTGACGGAGCGGCATGGGGCGGCGGCACGCGCATTGTGGCAGTACAGGTCAAGATTGACGACCGCAGCTGGCAGTCGGCACGGGTGGACACCACACGTCGCGCTGAACATGCATGGCTGTTCTGGTCATTGGACTGGGCGGATGCCGCTCCCGGCGAGCACAGTATCACCAGTCGGGCGATTGACGCGGACGGCAAAATCCAGCCTGAAGCCGACGATCCGTGGCTAACCAACAAGGTCACCTACTGGGAAAGCAACGGGCAAATTACGCGCGATGTGCGCATTGAGTAGCCGTGACTCGGCATTCTGAGGTAATTAGACCCAGTGCGCCAGCTTCAGACACAGAACGGTGAGAAAACCCACAGTCATGAGCCACTGAAGACGCGTCACGATGCGGTGGTTGTCCAGCACTCGTGACGCGTCGTACCGCTGCGCCCACATCCTCAGCCAGATCAGCAGTCCGGCGCAGAAGAATGCCAGTCCGACCGCGAGCGCAAGACCAAAGACGAGCAGGAAGATCGGAATCAGCAGGACGCCGCCAAGCGTCATGACACGTTGAGCCCAAATGAACGTCGCGGCGGGACCAACCAAGACGGCAAACGTCGTATCGCCGCGCTTTCGATCCTCTTCTATCTGATACACCTGAGTGATCGGGTAGAAGCCGCTCGTCCAGATCGCGGCAGCCACAATACCTGCGCCAACCATCAGCGACAGCCGGAACGGCGAGGGTTCTTGCACAAGCGCGCCGGCGAATCCTGCCAGCACGCCCTGCCCCACTGCTACCACCATCAGACCTATCCACGGGCTTCGTTTCAATCGAACCGCGGGATGCGAATAAGCGGTGAAGAGCACGAAGATTAGAAGATAGCAGAGGAAGAACCAACCAGTCACCAGTAAGGCGAGAACAGCTCCAATCGCCTGCAGGATGATGGAGAATGGCAGCAGTTCAGGCGCGACCGGGGGCGGGTGCGCAAGCCCGCCGACGGGACCTTCATCACGATCGTAGTAGGAGTTGAAGGCAGTCGCGCCGCCATACAGGAAGATGTGGAACGAAATGAAAGCCACTGCCAAGCGAGGATCAGGTTCGCCACCGGCGAGCACAACTCCCCAGAGGAAGATCGGGGCAAGGAACAACTGGAAGTGCAGGCGCAGATGAATCAGCAGCGCCCACGTGTGTGAGAGCGCCTCTGACATGAACAATCGGCGTCGACTACGTGCAATCACGGCGGGAATTCCACCTCAATATTCAAGCGTCTCAGCATAAGCTTGACTGTGTTTTAGGCAACAACCGCTCGAAACAGCGTGTAGGTGAAGAAGCCGTAGTAACCGGGCTGGACATTCAAGGCAAGAAGTCAATGGGTCTAATTTCATTAATTATAATACTGCCCAATTAGCCACACGCAGCAGATCAACAAGCGTTCTGGCTGCAACCGTAGGAAACTGTTTCCCAGCACGATCGCAGCCTTGACGGCGCAACACTTCACGAATCGACGTACCTGCTCTGTCCTGTTCTCGGCGCGCGGAGTTATTGCCCTACACGGTTGTCACGACAACATTTCCCTTTTTGCGACCCTGATCGACGTAGCGGTGCGCCTCAACCATGTGTTCCAACGGATAGCAGCGATCGATGACCGGCTTGATCTGTCCTGCGTCAACCATTTCTGTCACGTCCGAGAGGGCTTCCTTCGTCGGGGTGGCTGTTCCGCCGACGAACGTGATCCCGTTTCGCTTCGCAGCCAGTGTCATTTGAACCATTTGCGCGGGTCCACTGGAAGCCTGAAGATAGCTGCCGCCATTCTTGTGCGACTTCAAGACTTCCGAAAACGACGTCTTGCCAACGGCGTCAAAGATGATGTCGTAGGTTTCGCCGCCACGGGTGAAATCCTCTTTGGTGTAGTCGATCACCCGATCCGCGCCCAACGACTTCACCAATTCGACATTCCGCGTGCTGCAAACGCCGGTCACCTGCGCCCCGAACGCCTTGGCAAGCTGAACCGCAGCCGTCCCGACGC
>JAEVZT010000546.1 GCA_023392115.1 Chloroflexota bacterium | reverse complement strand
CCGGCTCGAGCCGATCCCAATCGTAGTCACGATAGCGGTCAGTCGTCGCCAGCGTGTAGCCGTAGCGGTACGCCGGATTATACTGATCCCACGTATAGCCGCTGGTGCCGTAGTTGCTGGTGTAGTGGGTGCGGAAGCGCGATTCGTAGTCGGTGTAGGGCATATAGGTCGTGCTGCCCATGGTGCCGGTTGTGCTGCGCGTGCCAGTCGTGCCCGCGTCCTCGATCTCGACATCGGTACGGCGCACCGTATCTTCAATCGTCTCGCTGTGCTCGCTGACTTCCTTGCCGATCACGACTTCTTCGACAACACGCGCCTGCTTCGACACGACAGGTTCCTCGTGGCGTTCGGTCATTTCGATCGTCTGCTCGCGGAACGCCGTCAGGTCGGCTTCGTCAGCCGGGCGGTCGACCGGATTGCGCTCAATCGTCACGTGCTCTTCACGCAAGCGGACTTCTTCCTCGACCGGGCGTTCGGTGACGTAACTGCGGACGCGCACCGTGCCTTCTTCGACTTCTCGCTTGCCGACCTGCATCTCTTCTTCGATCACGTCAAGCTTGACCTGATCGTCGCCTTCAATGCGGCGCGAGCGCGTTTCGTGAGTCTGACCCGACGACTGCATCCCCGTCGACTGCATGCCTGAGGTTTCAGTGCTGCCCTCGTAGCCGGTCCAACCGCTGGAACGCCATTCTTCGCCGCGTTCGTCAAGGTCGATCGGGTTGTAGCGGTTCATGATGTCCTGCGCGCGACCGACATGTTCTGAACGGTCGACGTGGAGCGTCACCAGCGTGCCGCCACGGCGAATGCCTTCTTCGTAGTAGCTCGCTTCTTCCTCGGATACGCCGAGGTCAACGAGGCTCGCAACCACGCCGCCGGTCGCCGCGCCTGCTACCGCGCCGATGCCTGCCATCAACGCCGCCGCAAGCGGACCCGCCGCTACGACCGGACCGATGCCGGGAATGAGCGCTACGCCCAAACCGACAAGCCCGCCGACGATCGCGCCGAATCCAGCGCCTTCGCCGCCGCTGACATCGTCATCGTCGCCTTCGCGGTTGAGGTAAGACTGCATTTCGCCGCTGGAGTCATTGGCGACCAAGCTAATATTCGAGCGGTCGAACCCGGCGCTGACCAGTTCTTCTACGACTCGTCGCGCTGTGTCAAAATCATCGTAGAGTGCAACTATTGAATGTGCCATGATTGTCTCCTCTTGATCGTTCTCGTGCTAAGGATTACTCGGGTTGGTTCGTTCTACGGTCACTTCCTCACGGCGCAGGGTGTGTTCCTGCGGGTCGTGAGCGACAGTTTGCCGTCTGGTAATGCGGATTTCTTCACGCAGGAGCAGCCGCTTTTCCACGACCAGCACTTCTTCCATCACCGGGACGATGACCGTGTCGCCGTCGTAGCGCGTTTCCAGCGGCTGCTCGACGTAGCGATCCACCGGAACGCGCTCAACGATGACGTCGTCACGCCGGAGCGCTTCGTCGACAATGACCGTTTCCTCACGTACATGCTTGTGAACGCGGACGGCGCGCTCGATCGATTCCTTGTCGACGAGCAGTGTTTCTGCCATCAGCGGCACCACAATCTGATCCTCCGTCCGCGCTTGCAGCCGCGAAAGATCAAGATTGATGCGGTAGATGTTTTCCGCCTCAACGATGAGTGAGTCGCGTGGGATGACGAGGCTGCGCCCATCGTCCATGCGGACACGGACGGACTGCGCATCCATCGTTTCGACAACCCCGCGATGTCCCGCTTCATCAATGACTTGAATGGCTTCGTTTCGTCCCATGCACTCACCTTAACAACCGCATTACTTCAGCGATTATATAACAAATCACATTAAATTCGATGGCTAATGCCCATCCTCTAAGTATTCATTAAGATTGACATTGTTGAATGGGACTGATTGTCCACTAGGGCAGGCGGCGGTTACGGAAATAACCGAAATCATAGATGGATAGACTATGTCTGCATGATACGGCGCTGGTACAATAGGTGTGTTTCAGCTTAAGGAGGATATTACGAATGGGCATCCATCAGCCGCAAATTTACGCCGGCATGGACGAAATGCAAATCTGCGAGCGCCTGAGCCGTGAAGGTTACAACGCGCGCCGCGTCGCCGAACCGGCGGGCGCAATCTACGAGAACCACAAGAACTCGTTCGACATTGTGCTGGCATTTGTCTCCGGCAGCGCTGACGTCACGGTGGGGAAGGAAGTGTATCAATGCGCGGGCGGCGACCGCCTGAACATCCCCGGCGGATCTGCCCACTCGGCAAAGGTCGGAAAGGACGGCGTCGTCTACTATATGACCGAGCAGGCGCTCCACAGTGACTAGCCCAGCCCGTCGCTCGCGGGCGTGCTGAAAAGAGGACAAGGAGAGAAACTCCGGTTATGCCAATCCCCCGGCGCGGCGGCGATCGTCCATGCCGACCATCGCCTGCGGCTGTCTCGGGCTGCTTGGAATCGCCGCCGTCGTGCTCATCGTCGGCTTCGTGCTGGTGCTGCCGAGCCTGCCGGGGATCGTCGCCCAGTTCGCCGGGCTGTCGCCGCGCGGCGAGACGGAAGCGGTTTTCGCCGACGCCACGCCGATCCCGACGATCGCGCTTCAGAACGCCATCCAGCCGACGCAGGTGACGGTGAGTCTCGGCGAATACGGGACTGAAACGCTCAACACAAACAACACCCTGTACGAGTTCACAATCGGCAGCGGCGCCGTCGGCGAGCAGATGGCTGTCGCCTCGTTCAGCGAACAGGGCTTGCTCGACCTGTGCCGCCAGCGCAGCCCGATTTGCAGCGACAACCCACCCGATCCGCGCTTCCGCAACCCGCGCATCGATCTGCGTCCGGGCGGGGCGGTCGTGTATGTCGCCGTGACGCTGCCGGGACTCGGCGGCTTCACGCAGACCGCCGGCGTGGTACTTCAGCTTGACGGCACGCGCCGCC
>JAEVZT010000510.1 GCA_023392115.1 Chloroflexota bacterium | reverse complement strand
CGCTGACGATTACCTGACCAAGCCGTTCACGTCCCCAGAGCTGGTCACGGCGGTACAGACGCGGCTTAAGCGCTACACGGGGTTGATGGAACAGTCTGAGCAGCGGCTAGACTACGTCAAGAAGCAGCTGGCGCGCATGGTGACGCACGAACTGCGGACGCCGTTGATCTCGATCAACACCGTCGTCGACGTCATTTCGCGGCAGGTGAACCAGCTGACGACACGCGAGCTGCGCGAGCTCATGGACACGATCGACGCCGGCAGCAAGCGCCTTAATCATCGCGTAGAGCAGCTCGTGTATATCACGCAGCTTGAAGCAGGTCTGCTCGACGCCGAGACCGTTCGCGGGCAGGGCATGACGATGCAGATGTGGGAACTGCTCGTCGCCTCAACCAACCTCGCCCGCCGCTTCGCCTACCAACAGCAGCCGAACGTCAGCGTGCAGATGCACGAGCACGACCGAGAAGCGATGGTCGTCTGCAACCCCCCGGCGCTCAAACAAGCGCTCGCCGAGCTGATTGCCAACGCGCTGACGTTCGCCCCTGAAAACTCGAATGTCGAAGTCACCGAGTGGCGTTCCAAAGGCTACGTCTGGATCAGCGTGTCCGACCGCGGCGCGGGCATTCCTCAGGAGAAACTGAAGGCGGCGCTCGAAGCCTTTCAGCAGCTTGAACGCGAAACGCGCGAGCAGCAGGGAATCGGCGTTGGGCTGACGCTGGCGCACCAGATCATCCACGCGCACGGCGGCACGCTCGATATTCGATCGGTCGTCGGCAAAGGCACACAGGTGACCGTGAGTCTGCCGCTGGCAAGACAGCCCGTGCCGGCGGTGTAGGAAAAGCGCAGCGCCGCCGATTGTCGTATCATGGTTCCTGACGCAGGTGAATAGCGACAGGACATTTCCCCGTGTACGATTTTCTGCGGCGCATCTTTGGCGCGACGCCAAGCGGCAGCCATCCCCTCGAAGCTGACGGCGGCTTGCCCGAGCCGGGTGCCGGTGGGTCGCCGCCGATGGCCGCGCCCGTCCAGCCCCGCGTTCTCGCCATCATCCACAACCCGATCATCGCGCCAAAAAGCGGGCAAAAAGCGCATCGCGCCTACCGCTGGAACGATCCCGACCAATTGGCGCAGGGCTACATCGACGATCTGGAATACGCCAGTCACGGTTACGCCAATTACCAGATCGTCGAGCGGATCGAGGTTGACGCCTTCCCTCTGAAAAAAGATGGCTTCCGCTACACCGATACGACGTTCGACCGCGCGTGGACAACGCGCAACTTCCACCAGCCGGATGCCGTCGACTACCTCGCCCTCGTCCGCGAGTTTAAGCTGATCGAAAAAGTGGACGCGGGCATAATCGACGAAGTCTGGCTGCTCGGCTTTCCCTACTGCGGCTACTATGAGAGCATCATGGCGGGACCGGGCGCGTTCTGGTGCAACGCGCCGCCGCTTCAGGGAACAGGGCACGCCAGCCGCCGCTTCGTGATTATGGGTTTCAACTACGAGCGCGGCGTCGGCGAAATGCTTGAGGATATGGGGCATCGCGTCGAGTCGATCATGACGAAGGTCTTCGCTGACCAGCGTGGCGAGGCGAACCTGTGGGAGCGCTACTGCCGCTACGACAAGACGCACCCCGGACGCGCCGAAGTCGGCAACGTCCACTTCGCGCCAAACAGCATCAAGGATTACGATTGGGGCAACCCGACGCCCGTCCTAGCACGGGCGGATACGTGGTACAACTTCCCCGACTTAAGCGGTGAGCCTCGCCTGATGACGTGTAAAGACTGGGGCAGCGGCGACATCCGCAAGCATCACCTGTGGTGGCTGCGTCACCTGCCTCATGTCCTCGGCAGGTCAAACGGGATCAGTTGGAACTGGTGGGAGTACGTGATCGACCCGAACCGCGTCAGCGCGCGGTAAATCGAATTACATCGCCGGCATTTCAATCCAGAAGATCGAGCCGCCCTCAGGCGGGTTGTGTACGCCGACCTGCCCCTGCTGGAGCGTCACCAGATGCTTGACGATCCACAAGCCCAAGCCGGTGCTGCTTTCGCCGCCGGTCGGGCGCGGGCTGAGCTTGCCGAACTGCGTGAACAGCCTGTCGCGCTCCTGAGCGGGAATGCCGGGACCCTGATCGGCGACGCAGATCCGCAGCTTGCCGTCATACTGCTCCGACCAGATATGCACGATGGTGTCTTCGGGGCTGTATTTGATGGCGTTGCTGATCAAGTTGCCAAGCGCCTGTTCGAAGCGTGAGGCGTCGGCGCAGACCACGCCATCCACCCCGACGACCTCAAGCGCGATGTGTTTGCGCGACGCATGGGCTGAATACTGCCCGACCAAGTTCTTGACGACGCGGTCAACCTTCACTTGATCGAATGATAGCTTGAGCGCGCCGTTCTGCAGCGCTGCCGTATCGAGGAAATCTTCGATCACCGTCTGCATCGTGTTTGCAGACGTGTCCAGCGCCTCGAGCAGAGCCGATCCACTTGGAATGACCGACTCCGACGCGCGCAGCAGCGACGCCACCATACGCATGTTCGTCAGCGGACCCTTCAAGTCGTGCGACGCGATTCGCAGCAGCTTGTCCTTCATCTCCTGCGCCGCGATCAGCTGGTCGATCGTCTGCATCCGCTCATCTTCAAGCCGCTTCAGCCGGAGCTGTGTCTGAATGCGGGCGCGCGTCACGCGAATGTCGATCGGCTTGGTGATGTAATCATTCGCGCCCAGCTCTAACCCGCGCGAAATATCCCGGGCATCCATGAGCGCCGACACGAGGATCACCGGCAGGTATGCGGTATTCGGATTCTCGCGGATATGCTGGAGCGTTTCCAACCCGCTCATGCCCGGCATCATGATGTCAAGCAGAACCACGTCGAACGGCGCTTGCGCCAGCATATCGAGCGCGTCCTGCCCGTTGGTAACACTCATTACATGGTAGCCGGGTCCCAGCAGCCGTTCGATCAACGTCAAGTTTGCGGGTTCGTCATCGACGGTAAGAATGAGTGGAATGCTGTCCTGAATCACTAGCTGCGCCTCGTCTGCCGCAAACACTTCTGGATAGTCTGATTATATGCCGCGACATTACAAGAAATTCATGGAGGTTACACTTTTTCAACAATTTTTCGTTTCTTCGGCGGAATGGACTAAAGGTTCGGTGCCCACTTGGGTGAGTTGTTCATAGCGCAGTAGTTGCACCTTGACTAAGTCAACTGTATAATTAAAGACTTTATTGTATGATTTGTGCGCGGAATGCGGTGTTTCGCACCTCAACAATCCGTTTTGGCAGCATTCAACAGGAGTACCGAATGGGGGAGAGTTCAGCTATTCGCATCCTGATTGCCGACGATCACGACTTGCTGCGAAATGGGTTAGCAACTTTCATCAATACATGCAGCGATCTCGAACTGGTCGGCGAGGCATCGACGGGACTGGAAGCGGTAGCGCTGTGCGAGCAGCTTCAACCGGACGTCGTGTTGATGGACTTGGTCATGCCGGAAATGGACGGCGTCAAGGCGACGAGCCTCATCCGCGAAAAATTCCCGGCAATGCACGTCATCGCCCTGACAAGCTTTGACAACGAGGAGATGGTGCAGTCGGCAATTCAGGCGGGCGCGATCAGCTACCTGATCAAAAACGTATCGGTCGAAAACCTCGCCGCCGCCATCCGCGCAGCATATGAAGGAAAGTCGACGCTGGCGCGGGAAGCGGCGCAAGCGCTGGTCAGCGCGACCCACCGCCCAACCGCCGACAATTTCCGCCTGACGGGGCGCGAGCGCGAAGTTCTCGGCATGTTGATCAAGGGGATGACGAACGTCGAGATCGCAGGGCAGTTGAGCATCAGCCATTCGACAGCGAAGAAGCATGTCAGCAACATTCTCGCCAAGCTCCAGACGTCGAGCCGTACCGAAGCGGTCGCCGTCGCCGTCCAGAATCGCCTCGTCACGCCGAATAATTAGCAGCAAACTGCCACTAGTATCTATTTCATCGTAAGTTACAATCGGGGCTATGCGGTGAAGCCGTACACGATTTAAGGGAATGGGCTGTCATGGACAGCGATAGGCTGATCGAACTGATCGAACATTGGCGAACGCTGGCTGCGGAAGCACGCAACCAAGGCGCCGATTCCTCGCAGCCGACCGTCCTGCGCGCGCATGCGTTTGGCATCAGCGATGGGCTGGAAATTGCAGCCAACGACTTGACGAAGCTGCTTGAGGCGATCGAGAGCGGCACAAACCACACAGGCGACGCAGGCGACGGCGAGAGGCGCTCATGAAGCGGGACGAACACGTTGGTTCGCCCCGCTTGCTTCTAGAAAATGTTACCCGTTAACCGACAATCGCTATCTCGAACAACTCGCTCTCCCACAGCGCTCGAATATTCTGGCTATCGGAGAGGTCGAGGATTGCCAGCCAGTAAGTCAGTTCGGTTCCAACTGGCAGGTCGGTGAACAGGCGATCCGGAATGAACAGCACAACATCGCTGAACACTGACTGATCGTACTGCACCGTATAGAGGAAGCCGGTACCGATCGTGCCGAAGAGCTGATAATCCTCATCGGTCGTTGCCAGCGCATTCCCCTGCCCGTCGCCAAACAGCATCACCACAGCGATGTCCTTGTCGAGCATGCCGTCGACTTGGAACGACAGTGTGACCTGCATCCCGGTATCACCACCGCTGCGAACGCCATACTGTACCTGCTGATCGAGCAGTGTCGCCGAAGCGCTGCCACTCGGCTGCGCGGTCGGCTGAGGACCCGGTCCCGGTCCGGGACCCGGCTGTCGCGTTGGCTCCGGACCCGGCTGCGTCGGTTCCGCACCTAGCTCCGGCATCATGAGAATACCTGTGCCGAACTGCGGATCGGTGCCGCTGTCACCGACGTCGACGACGTTTGTCATCAGGTACGCCTTGACTTCCTGCGCGCTCATGTTCGGGAAGGCTTCCATCACCAGCGCCGCCGCGCCCGCGACCAGCGGGGCTGCGCCCGAGGTGCCGTTGAAGCCAAACTGCGAGGTGTAGCCCGGCATCTGCTCGCCGGTCGGCGCGGCGATGTCCGGCTTATTCTCGTTGTCCATGCGTGGACCCTGCGAGCTGTAAGGTTCAAGCACGTCCGAAGCGCGCCCGGTCGCGGCGACCGTCAGCGAACTGGAAGCGTCGCCGGGAATACTGACGCTGTACTGCGGCACAACCGCCCAGTCTGCCATTGTCCCGCGCGTGGCGAAGATGTCGAGGATTGTGTTCTCGACCGCGCCGCTTCCGCCCTGAATGGCGATGTAGTAGATTTCCCCGGGAACGGTCTCAAAGGCGGTGAATTGGAACGGGAAGTGATTGCGCCCACCGTTCCGCGCTTCGGCGGCGACGGCGATCTCGTTGTCGTTCCCGTCGTGAACGATGAACGTAAAGTTCGTGGCTTCGCCGCCGTTCCAGTTGCCGGGCCAGTTCAAGGCGACCATGCCGAAGTTGCCGTTGGCGATGTACGGCAGCCAGTAATCACCACTGCCGTTGCCGAAGTCCTGCCAGCCGTCGTCGCCGGGGGTGTAATACCACATCGAGTGCGACATGGCTTCATTGCCCGCGGAGTTCACCCACAGGATCCCCGTCTGGCGAACGAACTCGTTGACGTACATCGACTGTCCCCACGTGCCATCGCGCGGACCAACCGACGAGCCACCGGAGTAGTTGATGACGTCGACCTGATTGTCGACAAAAAACTGCAGCGCATTGAAGAAGCTGGTGTCCGTGCCGTCGTAGTAGGCGACGAACAATTCGGCGTTTGGCGCGACGCGGTGAATAACGATCGCGCATGCCGTCCCGTGATCGCTCGCCTGCTGCTCCATCTGGTTGAGCGGGTAATTGCCGACGATGTTGCTCGGCAGTTCACCCGCCTGAATCATCGACTGAATCCTGCCGAAACCCCCGACGTCGAGAACGCCAACGCGGACGCCCTGTCCGCTGTAACCGGCCGCGTTCCACGCGTCGGTGTTGATGTAATCCCCGTTGACAGAATCTGCTTGAAACGACGGGCTGGTCGGAAAGTGCCCGACAGGACCGCGGAAGCCGACGACGTGCGGCGCGTTGGCGATCGTCACCAGATAATCGATCATCGTGCCGGGGGTCTGGTACTGCGCCAGAATGTCGAGCGGAATGCCAATTTCGAGTTCGTCAGTATTCGGCAGATAAGCGTAGACGCTCACGCCGAGGTCTTCGAGCGCCTCGGTCGCCTCGTCGACGTTCTCGCGCGCGTCGATCGCAAGGTAGCCGACTAGCTCGTCATTGTCGTTGATGATCCCGCGCACGCGCGCCAGTTCCTCAACGGCGAGCAAACCGCCTTCGTCGTACTCGGTCAGCAGGTCGAGATAGCTCAACGGCAAGCCGAGCTTCTCCATGATCCCGCTTTCGTTGAGGAACGCCGCCAGCCCCGCGCCACCTTCTTCATCGAAGATCGTGACAATGTGCTCGTACAGTTCGGCGAAGTCAATATCCTCGACGACCATCTCGTCAAGTTCGGCGACATACGGTGCGAGGTCGGGATACCGTTCAAACAGATCGTCCAGCGTCGGCGGCGGCGCGACCGGCGGCGGCGCAATCGGTGTGCCGTCGATCTCGTCCGGCAGACCCTCGCGCACCGGGCTGACCACGCGCGGCGTGGGCGTTGGCGTGACGTCGACCGGTTGAATCCCCGCGCGGGGTGTGCCGGTCGGCGACGGGGTGGCATCCTGCGCCGTGACTGGCAGGATGAACACCGAGGTCAACAATGCTAGGACGACAAAGAGTGATAAACGTTTCAACATCGATTGTATTCTCCCCTGCAGCCTCACGAACTAAAAACTCTCTGCCCGATTAAGCGCAACCCCCGCGCCCATCAGGAAGATCACCGAGAAACCAAGCAGCGCCCCCCAGCGCACGAGCAGATCATCTGCCGTGATGGGATAGTCGACGCTGACCGCCGACGGCGCGCGGTACGCCTGCCGCGCGGGCGGCGCGCCCTCGAGCGGCTCACCCGTGCGCGGGTTAATCGGCTGCACCTCGACGACGAAATGCCCTTCGGCGTCACGATCAACCATGTGCGCCGTCGCGCCGAGCGCTTCCAGCGACCAGCGCGTCACCGTCAGCCGCGACGGGATTTCGAGCGCGCCGTCCATGGCGAACAAGACGCCGGGCAGTAGAATCTGGACGAATAACACGCCCAGCACGAGATAGGTTACGGCATTCACCTGACGGTTGACCGCCGATATCAGTACGCCCATGCTGACGCCCGCCAGCGCCGTCAGCGCCAGCGTGATGAAGAGTTCCAAGGGACCCCACATCAACACGCCCTGCTCCGGCAAAACCACGCCCGCGGACAGCGTGATCAGCGCGAGAAAGCAGCTAAACAAGGCGAAAATGCCGTAAACCATGACTTTCGAAGTCAGGTACGGTCCTATCCGCAGGTTCGCCATTCGCTCGCGCAGGAACAACGTTTTCTCCTCGACGATCGTGTACGCCGACGCGAAGATGCCGAGCAGCGTCACCGACAGCGACAGCATAAACAACAGCCGCTGCGCGTCGCTCGCCGGGACAAAGGTCGCCGTCCGCCTGACAGACGGCGCGCTGGTCGCCGGTCGCGCCGCCGATTCTGCCGCTTCCGCGTCATCCGATCCTTCAGCCGCGTCTGCCGCTTCTTCATCAGGGGCGGAAACATCGGCTAATGGTAGACGATCAAAGAACGTGCGAAGTTCCGCATCCGAGTCGAATCGGTCGATCAGCATTTGCCCGCGCGTGTTGTCGACAGGATCGAGGCTGATCAAGCCGAGGAACAAGCCGACCAGCGGCAGGACGACCAGCAGCGCGATCATGGTGCGGAAGTCGCGCAGCGCCAGCGCCAGCGTCCGCGCGATCAGCGTGCGCGCCTGCTGCCCGAACGATCCGCGACGCCTGTGGCGCAGGCGACGGTTCGACAGCACCGAGTGTTTCGCCGACATTTCTTCCGGTGACGGCGCCTGCCGTTTGATGACATACTGATCGTAGTATGGCGTCTTCTTGAACTTCTCCGACCACATCGCCGCCGCTTCTCGCGGGTCCACCGACGAATCGCCGTCCGGCGACTGGAGCACGCGGTTGTAAAGCTCGGTGAAGTCGCGCACGCCGAAGAACGTCAGCGCCTCTTTCGGCGGACCGTAGAACGTCAAATGACCGCGCGACATCAACGCGACCTTGTCACAGATGCCAATGTTGAGCGTCGTATGCGTGACGACGACGACGATGTTGCCGCGATTCGCCAGCCGCCGCAGCGTTTCCATCATCGTCCTGTCAAGACCGGGGTCAAGACCCGACGACGGCTCGTCCATGAACATCAGGTGCGGCTCTGCCATCAACTCCATTGCGATAGAGACGCGCTTCTTCTGCCCGCCGCTCAACCGCCCGACGACCGTGTTGCGCGCTTCCGTCAGTTGAAGCTGCTCGATCACGCGGTCAACGCGCTCGACGCGCGACACTTCCGGCTCATTGGGGAAGCGCAGGCGCGCGCCGAACAGCAGTGTTTGATAGACGGTCAGGCTGTTCTGGACGATGTCGGTCTGCGGCACGTAGCCGATCACCGGCTGGTACAGCTCGTAGTTGTCGTACAGCTCGTCGCCGTTGACGAGCACCTTGCCGCCCGTCGCCCGGTTCGCGCCGTTAAGCGCGCGCAGGAGCGTCGACTTGCCCGATCCACTGCCGCCAATGATGGCGACAAATTCGTTGGGATCGATCGAAATCGACACGTCGTTGAGCAGGTTGAGCGTCCGCCGGCGGGGAAAGCCGGTCTGCACCTGCATCTGCAAGCCCATCGCGTCCATGTCAAAATGCTGGATCGTCGACGACTGCGCCAAGCTGCCGTCTTTATACGTCAGCAGCACTTGATCGATGCGGATCACGTCGTCGTCGTGAAGCTGACGCGGCGAGGTGATGCGCTGGTCGTTGACATATGTGCCGTTGGTGCTGTTGAGGTCATGGATGACGTGGGCGCGCCCCTGCTCGACGATCTGGGCGTGAAACCACGATACCGCCAGCGCGTCGACGCGCAGGTTGGCGTCGGGGCTGCGCCCGATGACGAATGGCGAGACGTCGATCTTGTAAGTGCGCCGGGCGACCGGCGTCGCCGCATGCTCCATCGGGTTGATAAAAGTGATGGTCACGCCTACGCCCGAACCGTCCTGAAGGCGAATCTTGTCGCCGTTCGTCAGGATGGTGTCCTCGACGTATTTCTCGTTGACCGTCACGTCGCCCGGATAGCTTGTCAGGTCGTGCAGGCGGTAGCCGCCGCTTTCCATGCTCAAGCGTACCATGCGCGGCGCGACCCCGCGCGCCTGTATCGATATTTCCTGACTCGGATCGCTGCCAATGTGAACCGTCGACCCGGTCAGCGCGAGCGTGTAGGCTTTGCCGCTGTCCGGTACGATTTGCAAGAACGCCTCAAGCTGATCGGCGCGCAGGGTCACTGTGAACTGCTGTCCACAGTTCGAGCAGCGTGTCGCGCCGACAGGTTGGAGCGCGCCGCAGTTCGGGCACGTCCGCTCCTGCGTTTGAACTGTCATTTCCCTCTACCTACTTTGTGTTGCTTGCGATGGAACGCAGTCCACCGCACCCGCCCTCAGTCTAGTAAAGCACAGTCACCTTGCGTAAGGCTTTCAGCCGCCTTCACTGACCCGCAGCACGTACTCGCCGCCGAACTGATCGTTATAGCTGCCGACTTCAATCGTGTAGACCTCGCTCGCCGGAAGTATCAGGTTCTCGATCAGCGAGG